>JAGLKH010000534.1 GCA_023141985.1 Flavobacteriaceae bacterium
TTAAAAGAATTAGGGATAGAATATAATTATGTTTCAAGAACAGCTTCAAATATTGCCACATATACTTACGAAACCATTACAGAAGGAATTATAGAGAATCATCACATTATTATTAATTGCACTCCACTAGGCACATACCCGGAAACCAATGCTTACCCTCCTATTCCATATAATGCTATTAACAAATCTCATCTGTTATACGATTTAATTTATAATCCCGAAGAAACCAAATTTTTAATTAAAGGTAAACTTAAAGGAGCAAAAATTTGCAACGGATTAGAGATGTTAAAACTTCAAGCAGACAAAGCCTGGGAAATTTGGCAATAACTACAAAAATCCTATAAATATCCTTTAGTCTTTGTAAATTTAATTGTTAACACTATCTTTAACCATTAAAGTGATTGAAGAACCTAAACATTGAAATATATGTCTGAGAAAGATAACCTGCCAGAAGCAGATGGAAAAAAAGAAAAAAAAACTCCTGTAATTAAAGAGAAAACTGTTGAAGTTGAAACAGTTACAGAAGACCTTCACGAAAACAATACACAAGTTAAAGAAGAGACTGTTTCCAATGTAAAAGAAAATGAGGAAGAAGTGGAGAACGTCGAAAAATCTACTACTGAAGTTAAAACTGATATAGAGGACGACTCAAAAAATCTTACCGAAAATAAAAAAGAAACTACACCAAAAGTAGATGATCATGCTTTAAATGAAATTGAAACCAAAAATGCTAAAGAAGCTGAAAATGAAGACCATAGCAAGCATAATGTCATCGAAGAAAAAGATTACCATACCATGCCTATGGAAGAATTGGTAGATGAACTCGAAAAATTAGTTGAGAACGAAAAAATTCAAATAATTAGAAAACAGGTTGAGGTAATTAAAAGTGAGTTTACTACAAAATTTAGTTCATTATTAGAAGGAGAAAAAGCAGCATTTTTAGCAGGTGGTGGTAACACTATAGATTTTAATTTTAATAGCCCATTAAAAAAACGTTTCAATGATATTTTTAGAGAATATCGAAATAAACGTCAAGCACATTATAAAAATTTAGAAAAAAACCTAAAAGAAAATTTAGAAAATCGTTTAGAAATAATAGATGAAATTAAAGGTTTAATAAATGTAGAAGAAAACATAAACACTACATACAGACACTTTAAATCATTACAAGAAGGCTGGAGAAATGCTGGACCAATTCCACGAGACAGGTATAATAATGTTTGGAATAACTATCATCATCATGTAGAAATTTTTTATGATTTTCTACATTTAAATCGTGATTTAAGAGACTTAGATTTTAAACATAATTTAGAACAAAAGCTAAAATTAATTGATCGTGCCGAGGAATTGGCACAAGATAATGATAGTAATAGAACCTTTAGAGAACTTCAAGTGTTACATAAAATATGGAAAGAAGAACTTGGTCCTGTTAGCAAAGAATATAGAGAGCTCATTTGGGTACGTTTTAGTGCTGCAACAAAAACTATCCATGAAAAACGTCAAGTATATTTTAGTGAACTTGATAAAGTTTACGAAAAAAACCTTGAAAAAAAACATGAAATTATTGCTCACATAGATATCTTAACTCAAGATGAATCTAACAACCATTCTGTATGGCAAAAGAGAATAAAAAGCATAGAAGATTTACGCAATCAATTCTTTAATGCCGGTAAAGTCCCTATTAAAGTAAACGAAGCCACTTGGGCGAAATTTAAATCATCTGTAAGAGCATTTAACCGTAAAAAGAATGCGTTTTATAAAGGATTAAAAAAAGATCAATACGAAAATCTCCAAAAAAAGATTGCGCTTATTAAAATTGCAGAAGAAAATAAAGACAATCCAGACCATAAAGCTACAACTGCTCTAATGAAAAAAATTCAGAGTGATTGGAAAAGCATTGGTCATGTGCCAAGAAAAGATAGCGATAAAATTTGGAAACAATTTAAAAGCGCTTGTAATCATTACTTTAACAAACTTCATGAAGTAAATGATGAAGCCAACAAAGAGGAAACAGAAGCCTTTGACAAAAAAAATAAATTATTTGATAAATTAAAAACTGTTGAATTCTCTGATGATACAAAAAACAATTTAGATCTTATTAAAAACTATATTAAAGAATGGAAATCATTAGGTAGAGTCCCTTTTAATAAGCGCTATATAAATGGGAAATTCAATAAAGCTATTGATGGTTTGTTCAATAAATTGAACATAAGCAAAGCTGAAACCGAACTTTTAAAATACGATAATAAATTAGACGCTTTGGCAAGTACAGATGACAAGAGATTATTAGATAATGAACATAATTTTTTACGCAAAAAAATTGATGATATAAAAGGCGAAATTAATCAATTAGAAAATAATCTTCTGTTTTTCTCTAATGTAAATGATGAAAATCCTTTAGTAAAAGACGTCCATAAAAATATTAAACAACACAAAAGTGAGTTAAATACCTGGGAAAGTAAGCTTAGAAAAATAAAACAATTCTATTAACCTGAGTTCTACCTAAGGTTATTAAAAAAATCACATCCTACTTGAAAAATACAAGTAGGATGTAGACTTCTAACTAAACTAACTAAAACTAACATTATTAATCTTAAACCACATTAAATGAGACTAAGATTATGTATCTAACAGCAAAGTTGCTGTGTTTTGTTTTAGATATATTATATATACGTAAAATTCTTTGTTTTTGGATGTTTAAAAAAAATTAAAACTGCTTGGCTTCTTCCCAAAACACATCCATTTCGGCTAAAGTCATTTCGCTCAACGATTTATTTAAAGTTTTCGCTTTACTTTCTAAGTATTGAAATCTTTTAGAAAATTTTTTATTTGTTGATTCTAAAGCATTCTCTGGGTTAATGTTTAAAAATCGGGCATAATTAACCATAGAAAATAAAACATCTCCAAACTCTTGTTCCATTGCCTCTTGATTACCATTAGTCACTTCTTCTTTAAATTCTTTTAATTCTTCCTCTACCTTTTCCCAGACCTGGTGCGATTCTTCCCAATCGAAACCTACTCCAGCAACTTTTTCTTGAATTCGGCTTGCTTTAACAAGTGCTGGCAAACTATTAGGAACACCTTGTAACACACTTTTTTTACCTTCTTTAAGTTTTAGTTTTTCCCAATTTTGCTTTACTTCTTCTTCATTCTCTAACTCAATATCTCCATAAATATGAGGATGCCTGCTAATAAGTTTTTCACAGATGGAATTAGCAACATCAGCAATATCAAAATCTTTAGTTTCGCTACCAATTTTAGCATAAAAAACAATATGCAATAATAGGTCTCCTAACTCTTTTTTCACTTCTTGTAAATCGTTGTCTAAGATGGCATCACCAAGCTCATAGGTTTCTTCTATGGTAAGATGGCGTAAGGATTTAAAAGTTTGCTTTTTATCCCAGGGGCATTGCTCGCGCAATTCGTCCATTATAGTTAATAATCTATCAAAGGCTTTTAATTGAGTTGCTCTTTTGTTCATTATTTTACTTGTGATTATTTAACCCAAAAGTAACCTTTTTATTATGAAGAATTTTGAGATAAAAATGTTTGCTAACGTCTCGGCTATGGTTAGTACGGGA
>JAGLKH010000535.1 GCA_023141985.1 Flavobacteriaceae bacterium
CAAATCCTTTAATAGTAAGACTATTTCCTGCTTTTGCTCTAAAATCAACTTCAACACCACTATGTACTTGCTCTACCCCTTCATTTGTTGTAAACTGTACTACATCATCTACAACTCTTGAAGACGTTACAACTCTATCTTTCCAAGATGTTCTATACAAGTTAAGGTTAGCTGAAAAATTTCTGCTTTTATAACTATATCCTGCTTCTAAACCTAAAATTTTCTCATTTTCAGTTAAAGGGTTTATTTGATTGGTAAAGTTTAAGTAAATATTATCATGGTAAGGTTGACGAGAATAGTATCCTGCATTTACAAACACCTTGTTTTCGTCATTAATTGTATAACTACCACCACCCTTTACATTATATCCAGTATTAGTTACATCATCTGACTCAACGCCATCAGTTATACCTGCTGGTAATGGAGTCCCTGTTCCTTGAGACGATGTTCCATCAATAAGCGCTTGATTAGCATATTGATAATAATCCCATCTTATATGATGTTGTGAAGAAAGTGATCCCTGAAAAAATAAAGAAACATTATCTTTAGAATATTCTAATTGAGTAAACAATCCTGCATAAGTTATACGTTCATCGTTGTTATAAGCAATCATGTCTTCTCTATCGAAACTATTAAACGTAGCAGACCAAGGATTTGCAGACAAATCTCGAGTTGTTATTACATTCTTGTAAGTCCCAAAAGAGCCATATGTTTGATGACTATCGTTTTGATCTCTTAAACGAATATTTTCTTGCCATGATGCTAAACCATGAAAGTTTTCTACAATTCTAAAGTGTTCTCCATAATAGTTTCTTAAATCAAACCCAACATTCCAAGTAAGGTTATCATTCAATTTACTTTCTAAATTAATAACTAAACCATACCAGTTATGTAAATTCATAGAAGAACGTGTTACATATCCTCCTCCAGCAGCAAAATATCCACCTTCTCCATTAGGCACTGATTTGTTAAATGCAACAATAGCATCATAATCAATTCGTCCTTCATCTGTTCTAATTCTACTTCCACGATTACCTGTTCCACCACCACGTCCAACAGATGCATATAACACTGTGGATAAATTAGTGTTTTCGTTAATAGTAAAATCCCAGTTTAAATTAGCAACCGGTTTATGATAGAAGTTTCTTCTTTCGGTTAAATATTGACCATTATGTGTTCCCCAGTTGTTATTATACCTTCTACCTTTATCTAAATAATCAGAAATTCTTTTAGAAAAATTTTGATCGTGATATTGAGGAGCTCCAGTAATTAAGAAGTTAAAATTATGATTCTCGTTGGGTGTATATCCTACAGATATAAAATAGGTTTCTCCTGCTCCAAAGTTTCCTTCATTGTACCCATCACCTTGCCAACGTGATAAGATTATACTTGTACCCCAGCCCTTTTCAGATCTTCCTGTATTATAAGCAATGGTGTTTTTAATATAATTATCGTTAGCGATTCCTGTATATAAAAACCCTCCTTCTCTTTTATCAGTAGCTTTCGTAACAAAATTAACTGTGCCTCCAACAGAAGATATGGCTAATTTAGATGCTCCTAACCCTCTTTGAATTTGAACTGCACTTGCAATATCATTTATCCCAGACCAGTTAGACCAATACATTTTACCATCTTCCATACCATTAATTGGTTGCCCATTTAATAAGTATGCAGTATTATCTTGTTCAAAACCACGAACTGCAATTCTTGTATCACCAAATCCTCCTGATGCACCTGCAACATAAACAGAAGGTGTGTTAATAAGAGTCATCGTAACATCCTGAGCACCTATTTTCTCTTGAATTTCACTAGCTAGAATTGTAGATACTGCAACTGGAGTAGCTCTGTCTTCGGCTAAATCGATAATTCCTGTACCTGTAACTACAACCTCAGCTAAAGCATTATCAGGAGATAAAGAAATACTCCCTAAATTTGTGTCTCCATTAAATGCTAAAGTAACTGAAGCATATCCAACATAAGACACTACAATTTCACCTGAAGACGCGTCCGTCTGTAAAGTGAAGTTTCCATCAAAATCTGAAGAGGCACCATTAGATGTACCTTTTTCAACAATGTTCGCTCCAGGTAATGGAGCATTTAGTTCAGAATCTATAATAGTTCCTGAAACTGTACTTTGTGCCATAACCGAGGTAGAAAATACCATTGCTACAGCTAGTAATAAAAATTGAGTAATTTTATTCATATTAAAAAATTAAAATTGGTTTGTAATGCGGTAAAAATAAGGATATTTAATTAAATATTAACTAAATATTAACAAATTTTACCAAGGTCGAAGATACTAATATTATCTATAACTAAATCGATTTCGTAATTAAAATTATAAACACGTTTTTTTAATAAGAATTATGTTAAATTTCTATAGTATTTCAAAAGATTTAAGGTTGAAGAATCATGATTCCCAATCGAAGTGTTATTAAGTTCTTTTAAAATTTTTCCTGCAAGCTGTTTTCCAAGTTCTACACCAAACTGATCGTAGCTGTAGATGTTCCAAATAACTCCTTGAACAAATATTTTGTGCTCGTACATCACTATTAGCTTTCCTAAGCTTTCCGGTGTCAATTTTTCTATAAATATGGTATTTGTAGGGTTATTCCCTTCAAAAACCTTAAACGGAATTTGATTGTTGTTTTCTTCGGATAAATTTAAATCTTTCATTTCTGAAATAACGTTCTCTCTTGTTTTTCCGTTTAATAAAGCTTCCGTTTGGGCAAAAAAGTTAGACATTAATTTATCCTGATGATCTTTATTGCCATATAATGATTTTGCAAAACCTATAAAATCTGCCGGTATTAATTTTGTGCCTTGATGTATTAATTGAAAAAAGGCGTGCTGTGAATTTGTTCCCGGTTCTCCCCAAATTATAGTTCCTGTTTGATAATCTGTAGCTTCTCCATTTCTATCAATGCTTTTTCCATTACTCTCCATAATGGCTTGCTGCAAATAGGTTGTAAATTGATTTAAGTATTGTGAATATGGAATTACTGCTTCACTTTCTGCCTTAAAAAAGTTGTTATACCAAATACTAATGAATGCTAATAGTACTGGTATATTTTTATCGTAAGCCTCATTTTTAAAATGCATATCCATTTTATGAGCTCCTGCAAGTAAGCTTTCAAAATTGTTATAACCAATGGACAAACTTATACTTAACCCAACGGCACTCCATAATGAAAATCGTCCACCAACCCAATCCCACATAGGGAAAATATTTTCTTCCTCAATACCAAAACCCTTTACCTTTTCAATATTAGTGGACACTGCAACAAAATGTTTGGCAATATCCTGTTTAGATGCTGATTTTAAAAGCCACTCTTTAATTGTATTTGCGTTAGAAAGCGTTTCTTGAGTCGTAAATGTTTTCGATACAATTACAAAAAGTGTAGTTTCCGGGTTTAGTTTTTTAAGTATTTCATTTACATGATCTCCATCTATATTGCTTACAAAATGTGTTGTTAAATGATTCTTATAAAATTGTAGAGAATCTACAACCATTGCTGGTCCAAGGTCTGAACCTCCAATACCTATATTTACTATATCAGTAAAAGGTTTGCCTGAGAAGCCTTTACTGCTTCCGCCAATAATTTGGTTAGTGAAAACTTTAATTTTTTGTTTTACCTGGTAAATTTCCGGGATTACATTTTTGCCTTCAACAAATACGGAATCCGTTTCTTTAGCTCGCAATGCTGTATGTAAAACGGCCCTGTCTTCTGTTTTGTTTATTTTATCTCCTGAAAAATATTTAGAAATCGCATCTTTTAAGTCAACTTCTTCAGCTAATTCTTTAAATAATTCTATTGTTTCTTGAGTAATTCTGTTTTTAGAATAATCTACATAAAAATCTTCCCACTTAATGGTAAAATTATCTGCTCTTTGCTCGTCTGCATTAAACCACTCTTTCATTTGAACATCTTTAATAGTGTTAAAGTGTTCTTCTAATTTACTCCAAGCCTTAGTTGTTGTTGGATTAATAGTTTTAAGTGGCATTTATTTAAATTGGGTTACAAGTACTTCAGTTTCTTCCTCTAGAGAGTTTTCTTCTAAAAATTCTATATTATCTATCTGAATTTTTGTGGGCTTAATAAATTCTAAATATTTCAGTTTTAAGCTTTCTGAAATAGGCTCAGCCTCAGGAAGTTTTTGCTTAAATGGATCTACTTGTCTCCCGTTTTTCCAGAAACGATAGCATACGTGTGGCCCTCCGGTATTTCCTGTCATACCTACTCTACCTATTACATCTCCGTGTTTAACAAAATCACCAACTTTTACAAGGCGCTTACTCATATGTAGGTATTGTGTAGAGTA
>JAGLKH010000536.1 GCA_023141985.1 Flavobacteriaceae bacterium
ATCGAAATTTCCGCCAATAGATTGCTCTGCTTCGGTTTTTGAAACATCAATAGGGAGTACATCCTTAAACTGAATGCGCTCTGCATCTTCTGTAAATACAGTTGGCGTTTTATAACCTAAACCACCACCTAGTCGCAACGCTAGTTTTGGATTAACTTTAAAAAGTGCAGAAAATCTTGGTAACGCAAAATAGCCATATTCGTTTTGATAATCGATACGTAATCCTGTTTCAAGTATAAATTTTTCTGTTACAATCCATGTGTTTTGAACAAATGCACCAAAGGTTGTGTAATTGTAGTCCACTAATTCAACTTCGTTAAATTTGTCTTGGTTAAATGTATCGGTCCAAAGATTTAATCCAACTATCCATTCCGATTTTTCTCCGTTATAATTATAGGTTGCTTCGGTAAAAGAAGATAATTGATCTCCAGAAAATTTGAAAGTTGGAATTTCAATACTTCTGTCGTAATAACTAATGCTATTTTTAAAAGACAATTTAGATTTGTCGTTAATTATATGATCAAACCCAATTTGAGTGCTTAATCGATTTGTTTTATTTTTTTCAAAATAAGAATGTTCGTTACTGCCTCCATCTTCAATATATATAATATCACCTCCAGTTCGTTCTTCAATTGTAGTATTAAAGCCAGCGTTAAGTGTTGTTTTCTCATTTATATAAACAAATAATTTTGGATTAACTGTATATCTTGTAAATTTTGGAATTGCAGTAAATCCAACATCCGAAGGATCGTAAGGCGTTCCTAAATTATAAGACGCAAAAATGGTGGTTCCAATTTTCTTGAATTTTTGAGAATAAAATCCGCTTACATCCAAGCCTAATGCAGATGTTCCGTTAAACATAAGATTAATTTCTCTTTCTTCTACAGGTTTTTTTGAAATAAGATTCACCAAACCAGCAATAGCACCACCACCATAAAGGGTTGAAGACGCACCTTTAATTACTTCTACTTGTTTCAAATCTAATGGAGCAATTTGCAGTAAACTTAAACCACCAGAAAACCCTGAATATAACGGATAACCATCTCTTAAAATTTGCGTGTATTTTCCATCAAGCCCTTGAATTCGTATGCTGGAATTATAACTTGTAGCTGATGTTTGTTGTGTTTGAATACCTG
The DNA here is from genome assembly GCA_023141985.1 of Flavobacteriaceae bacterium. GTDB lineage: Bacteria > Bacteroidota > Bacteroidia > Flavobacteriales > Flavobacteriaceae > PRS1. The sequence goes on from JAGLKH010000536.1 coordinate 1,137, forward strand.
TGCTTTCGTTCAACATCATACGAATATCGCCAGGTTTCATATTACCTTTTTCTTCTAGTTCTTCTCCAGAAATGGCTTCGATTCTTGTTGGTGTATTGTAAATAGTTCTGCTAGAACGTGTAGAAGTAATGATTACCTCTTCCAATTCGTCACCTTCACTAGGAGATAGTAAAATTTCTAAAGTTTTAGTTTGAGTTAAAGGGAAATTATATGTAGCGGTTTTTTCTAAATAGCCTATAAAACTAAAAGTTATGATTTGTTTACCATTAGGAATGTTATTGATTTCTAAAAAGCCGTTTTCGTCTGAACTTGCACCATTTGTTGTGCCTTGTAAAATTGCACTTGCACCAAACAGTGTTTCTTTGCTTTGGCTATCCTTAATAATGACTTTGAATGTATTTTGTCCAAAACTTATGGATGTATAGAGGGTTGCCAATAGAAACAAAATAAGGGTTCTCATTTGTTTCTAATTTCTTTAATATTCAGAAGTCTTTCTTTTAGTTTTTGAGAATTCAAATTTCAAAATTTTTAATTGAATTTAAAGATACTTAATATCACTAAATTTTAGTTAAATCTCTTTATAAATTCTACATTTAAATTTCTCTAAGTGACGAATCTGTGACAGCTTTTGTGCTAGTATCTGCTAC
>JAGLKH010000537.1 GCA_023141985.1 Flavobacteriaceae bacterium
CAAATCCAATCCCATTCTCCGGTTAATTTATAAGCTCCTGAAGTTTCTATATGCACTTGCATCCCTTTTGCTTTAAATTCTGAAGTTAAATGAGTCATGTCCCAAGTTAAGGGCTCTCCTCCTGTAACCACAACAACATCACTATAATTTGATGCTTCTTCAACTATGTCTTTTGTTTTTGTTGGGGGATGTAAATCGGCATTCCAGCTTTCTTTAACATCACACCAATGGCAACCAACATCGCAACCACCAATTCTAACAAAATAGGCTGCTGTACCTTTATAGTAGCCTTCACCTTGAATGGTATAAAATGCCTCCATTAAAGGTAACATTTCACCCTTACTTACCATCTCTTGCATCTCTTTTTTCATAGTTGGTAAAGATAGTTTACAGTTTCTAGTTTACTATTAAAAGTTAAATATATTTTTTATTGGTTTGACTTAGATTACTTATTTTTATGAAAATTTTTAAGATGATAAATAGAAAAGAAACTTTTTTTAATCATATAACTGAAGGCAACAAAACTAAAGGTGATTTTATTACTATAGGCTCTGCAATGTTAGAAGGCGAAACTATAAAAGACGCATTTGTAAACATTCCATTAAAAACCATGAATCGCCATGGATTAATTGCAGGAGCAACAGGAACAGGTAAAACTAAGACACTTCAGGTTTTAGCCGAAAATTTATCGGAAAAAGGTATTCCTGTTTTACTCATGGATATTAAAGGGGATTTAAGTGGTTTAGCAAAACCAAGCCCTGGCCATCCAAAAATAGATGAACGTCATAAAAAAATTGGATTACCTTTTGAACCCAAAGATTTTCCTGTAGAAATAATGTCACTCTCTGAAGAAGATGGTGTTAGGCTACGAGCTACTGTAAGTGAATTTGGCCCTGTTTTGTTATCGAGAATTTTAGATCTTTCTCAGGCTCAATCTGGTGTTGTTGCTGTGGTTTTCAAATATTGCGATGACAAAAAACTTCCCCTTTTAGATTTAAAAGATTTTAAAAAGGTATTACAATACGCAACAAAACAAGGCAAAAAAGAATTTGAAGAAGCTTATGGTAGAATTTCTATGGCTTCAACAGGAGCCATTTTACGAAAAGTTGTAGAACTCGAACAACAAGGTGCAGATTTGTTTTTTGGAGAAAAAAGTTTTGATGTAAAAGATTTAGTGAGAACGGCAAGAGATGGTCGTGGTTATATAAATATTATTCGTTTAACAGATATTCAAGATAGGCCAAAACTATTTTCAACATTTATGCTAAGCTTATTAGCAGAGATCTATGAAACTTTTCCAGAACAAGGTGATTCCGGGCGACCTGAACTTATTATGTTTATCGATGAAGCACATCTTATTTTTAATGAAGCCTCTAAAGCATTATTAAACCAAATAGAAATCATTGTAAAATTGATAAGAAGTAAAGGTATAGGACTCTATTTTGTGACTCAAAATCCGACTGATGTTCCTGAAACAGTATTAAGTCAATTGGGATTAAAAGTACAGCATGCACTTCGTGCTTTTACAGCTAAAGACCGAAAAGCTATTAAACTCACAGCACAAAATTATCCGGATACAGAATATTACGATACTGCTAAAGTTTTAACTTCATTAGGGATTGGTGAAGCACTCGTTTCTGCTTTAGATGAAAAAGGACGTCCTACACCATTGGCAGCAACAATGATGCGTGCACCAATGAGCAGAATGGATATTTTAACACAAACAGAATTGAATGCGCTTTATGACGATTCTAAACTTGTAATGAAATATAATGAAGATATAGATCGCGAAAGTGCTTACGAAATGCTTAATGATAAAATTAAAAAAGCTGAAGCTCTTAAAGTTCGTGAAGATGAACGTCTAAAACGCCAAAAAGGACGTAAATCTAGACAAAGAAGCAGTTCTGGAAGTAGCTATAGAAGACAAAATCCAATAGTAAAAGTACTAACAAGTGCAACCTTTATTAGAGCTGTTTTCGGTATTCTTAAAAAGGTAATCTAGCAATAAATGACAATTGAAAATAACTTATAAATAATATTTAAACTAACTATTTTGAAAAAACTCATCCTACTACTCATTGCAATAATTTCATTTTGCAGCTCTTGTAAAAAAGAAATAAATCCATTTTTAATCTCAAAACAAAATATTGGACATTTAACCGATTCTACACAAGTAAAAGATTTGGAATCTGTATTTATTAATGACTCTATAGTTAAATATGTAAGTGGAGATGAATTTACCGGAAACATAAACGATATAGAAATTTATGAAAAAGGCGGAAAACAACTCTTAGTACTTTCACCATCGCAACCTTTAGATTCTACTTCTACTCTAAGAACTGTAAAAGTTGTGGACCCACGCTTTACAACAGCAAAAGGTTTATCGCCAAGTAGTACTTTTAAAACTATTAATGATAATTACAAAATTTCGAATATTCAAAATGCATTGCGAAATATTATTATTTCTGTTGATGAAATTAATGCCTTTTTTACTATAGACAAAAATGAGCTTCCGGCTAATATACGTTTTGATATGAATTTAAAAATTGAAGCCATTCAAATTCCTGAAGAAGCAAAAATAAATAGCTTCTATCTCTATTGGACTGGAAGGTAATAGATTTTCACCTTTGTGGAAAAAAAAAGATTTCAATGAAAAAATACATTATACAAAAATCACCATTTGTAGTTCCTACCACTGATGGAAAACGTATTGGAGAACATTTTGGTTTAGCAACCGATGGAAATTCGCAATTAAGTATTGCTCATATGGTTGCGCCATCTGGTTGGAGTGAACCTTTTCAAACTCCAACATTTGACGAATACACTTTTATTATTAAAGGGAAAAAGCAATTTATTGTAGATGGCGATACTATCATTTTAGAAGCTGGTCAATCTATTAAAATAGAAAAAAACACAAGAGT
>JAGLKH010000538.1 GCA_023141985.1 Flavobacteriaceae bacterium
GAATTTTTAATCGAACTCAGGTTTTAAATAAAGGCTATTTTTTAGATAAACTTTTATCAAAACTCATAAATAAATTAATCCATATATTTCGGGAAAGCCTTAATATAATTGGCAAAAACACAATTAAAGTGGAAATTATACTTACAAAAGCAATGTTTACATTAGCACCAAAAAATAGATAGGAAATAACAAAGGCAGCCACAGCAAAAGCAATACCAACCGCATAACTTACATACATTGATCCGTAGAAAAAAGAAGGTTCAATTTTATATTTAGTATTACAGTTTGAACAGCGTTCATGCATCTTTAAAGTATCGGAAAGCGCATAAAGGTTTTTATTTATATACATACTTTCCTCATGGCATTTTGGGCAACTTCCTGTTAAAATACTATATAACTTATTTCCTTTTTTTAACATGTACAATTGTATTATTTTAGCGCTTTATTTTAAAAAAAATCTCTAATGCTTAGATTTGGAGTAACAAATAATTTGTTATTTCCGTAAAAACGAGAATTGAAACACCAAATTTATATTTTTATTTGGTTAACTATTGTAACTTTTGTAACAAAATATGCTTAACATACACAAAGTGTCTATTTCATTTCAGGGTGATTTCTTATTCGAAAATATAACATTTCGTTTAGGAAACGGAGATCGTGTAGGATTAGTTGGAAAGAATGGCGCAGGAAAATCTACCTTATTAAAGGTTTTGGTAGGAGAGATGGAAACTGATTCTGGACAAATTGCCACTGAAAAAGAACTTTCAATTGGCTTTTTAAAACAAGATATAGATTTTGTTTACGGGAGGACGGTTCTTGAAGAATCTTATGAAGCATTCAAGGAAATTAAAAAGTTAGAAGCAAAAATAGAAACTATAAATTGCCTTCTTGTTGAGCGTACAGATTATGAAAGCGAAGCCTATCATCAATTAATGGTAGACTTAAATGAGATTCAGCATCAGTACGAAATAATTGGCGGATATAATTATCAAGGTGATACCGAAAAAATTCTTCAAGGTTTAGGCTTTAAACGTGAAGATTTTAACAAACTAACCGATACGTTTTCTGGAGGGTGGCGTATGCGAATTGAGCTCGCAAAACTGTTACTTCAAAATAACGATGTGTTATTATTGGATGAGCCAACCAATCATTTAGATATAGAATCGATTATTTGGCTGGAAACATTTTTAAAAAATTATGTTGGAGCCATAGTGATTGTGTCACATGATAAAATGTTTTTAGATAATGTAACCAACAGGACTATCGAAATATCTTTAGGAAGAATTTACGATTACCCAAAGCCATATTCAGAATACCTTGTTTTACGTTCTGAAATTAGAGAGCAGCAATTAGCTTCTCAAAAAAATCAACAAAAACAAATAGAACATACCGAAAAGCTAATCGAAAAATTTAGAGCCAAAGCAACTAAAGCAACAATGGCGCAATCGCTTATAAAAAAATTGGATAAAATTGATCGTATTGAAGTAGATGAAGATGATACTAAAGTGATGTCGTTAAAATTTACTATTTCAATTGTTCCCGGGAAAGTAGTTATAGAATCGGAAAGTGTTTCAAAGCATTATGGAGAGCTACAAGTTTTAAATAATGTAAATCTATTAGTAGAGCGAAATAGTAAAATTGCTTTTGTAGGACAAAATGGACAAGGGAAATCAACACTTGCAAAAATTATAGTTAAGGATATTCCTTTTGAAGGGAAATTAAAATTGGGTCATAATGTGCAAATAGGTTATTTTGCTCAAAACCAAGCAGAATATTTAGATGGGAATAAAACAGTTTTAGATACTATGATTGATGCTTCAAATGAAACCAATCGAAGCAAAGTAAGAGACATTTTAGGATCTTTTTTATTTAGAGGTGATGAGGTGGATAAATATGTAAAGATACTCTCCGGAGGTGAACGAAATAGATTAGCGTTAGCTAAATTATTATTACAACCATTAAATGTTTTGGTCATGGATGAGCCTACAAATCATCTTGATATAAAATCTAAAAATGTCCTTAAAGATGCTTTAATAAAATTTGAAGGTACATTAATTTTAGTGTCTCACGATCGAGATTTCCTTAAAGGTGTAACTAATAAGGTTTATGAATTTAAAGACCAAAGAATTAAAGAGTATTTAGGTGATATCGATTTTTATTTAGAACAACGAAATATTGAAAATTTAAGAGATATTGAAAAGCTCGACGTTGTTAAAAATAAAGTGGATAAGCAGCATAATAAGCAATCGTATAATGATAAAAAAAAATTAAAATCACTTCATAATAGATTAAGTAAAGTTGAGTCTCAAATCAATCAATTAGAGAAAGAAATAAAAGAAATTGATGTAGAGTTAGCAACTAATTATGATGTTACAGTTTCTAATCCTAATTTCTTTGATGAGTATCAAAAAAAGAAAGATAAACTCCATGAACTAATGGAAAAATGGGAAGCCGTTCAGCTTGAAATAGAAAAAACAAACAAGTAGTCTTTTTCTTACTTAAATACCGTTCATCGAATATAATTGGTGCTTAATCGTATTTTTTGTATGTTCGTATCAGATTTAAAACCCTAATCAAAATCTACTACTATGAAGACCATAAAAATTACACTACTATTTTGTTTAATTACCACTTTAGCATTTTGTACTGTTTCAATAAAAGAGAAGAATGCTTTATTAGCCATATGTAATGCAACAAATGGTGATAACTGGACAGTAACCTGGAATGGAAACACACCTGTTTCTAATTGGAATGGTGTTACAGTAGAGAATGATAAGGTTGTAGCATTAGATTTGAGTTTTAATAATCT
>JAGLKH010000539.1 GCA_023141985.1 Flavobacteriaceae bacterium
GTTTCTTCTTAAGCTTTCTATACTCTTTTAAATATTTGCTTATAACAATGATAAGTTTTCTGTGTTTATTTTTATAGGCTTCTTCTTTTTTAGGCTCATCTATTCCATCTACCATTACCTGAAGCTTGTTTTCATGAACTATAATTTTTTTAATAAGTGATTTATTTTTCTTTTGTAACTTTTTTAAATTTTCAACAATTTCTTTGCTCTTTGAAAAATTCTCTGAATCTATTAATTGAAGTGTATAAACCTTTATTAAGTCTTCAAAAAAATGTTGTTCATCTTTAATGAATTTTAATTCTGAAATCCAACCTCTCGATACTTGGTGCATGTCTTCTGCATTAAGCCATTCGACATATTTGGCTTTTATTTTTTTTGTTTTCATCACCTAAACTTTTTAAATTAAAAAAAGCAGAAAGTGCTCAAAAACACTTTCTACTTCATAAAAATACTAAGTAATTTCAATGATTTTTTTGGATTTTTCAATTACTGCTTCTTCTTTTTTCAAAAGATTAATAATTAAAATTCCATTTTTGTAATTCGCTTTAATTTTTTGATTTAAATCTACCGATTCTGGTAAAACTAAAGATCTTTTAAAAGAACTGTAGCTAAATTCTTTACACATGTAATCCTCTGCTTCTTCTACCTCCTTAGTGCTTTTTTCTCCTTCAACATGAAGTACATTTTCTTCTATGGAAACTTCAAAATCTTTTTTAGAAAATCCGGGTACTGCAAATTCGATAGCAAAATCATCCTTATGCTCTTTTACATTTAATGCAGGCATAAGGCTATCTTCTTCAAAAAAATCATCATTAAAATCTACATCGAAATTTAATAAATTTCGTAACGATCTATTACTCCAAGGTAAAAGCCTATTGTCATTCCATGGAGTTAATAGTCGGTTTGGGTTCCTACGTTTGATAAGTGTTTTCATAACTTTAATATTTATAGATTAATTTTATTAACAGCACTAAATTAACTTTGAAAGCAATATTCTGCAATGATATATATCAATTTGGTAAAGTAAAAGGAATTTTATTTTCCTTTGAAAGTCTCTTGTTAGACAATTAATATTATAGATTATATTATTAATTGTACAGTATCATTAAGTTTTGGAATGGTTACTTTCCAATGGTAAGTGTCTTTTATTTTATCACGAAAAACATCTAAAGCTGTAGGCTCACCATGAATTAAAAATACGTTTTCAGGTATGTTTTTAATAGTACTCATCCAGTTTAATAAATCCTTCTGATCGGCATGTGCAGATAAACTTTCAATTCTTTTTACAGAAGCCATTACCGGATAATATTTGCCATAAAATTTTATTTCATGCGCTCCATCTTGTAATTGTCGTCCACGTGTTCCTTCTGCTTGATATCCTACCAATAAAACTGTTGTAGTTGGTTCGTCTATAAGTTGCTGTAAATATGTTAATACTCTACCTCCTGTTACCATACCACTACCAGCCACAATTATTTTTGACCTCGGATTATCAATTGTTTCCCAAGTTTCTTTGTAAGATTGTATAATATTTACATGATTACACATGGCATTATAGTCTACATCGGATAGTCTATGCCATTTTGGAAAACACTTAAACACATTTAAAACATTATTCCCCATAGGGCTATCTATAAAAATAGGAATGTTTGGGATTTTATTTTTTTTATATAAACGCCATAAAATATACATCAATGTTTGGAGTCGCTCTACAGCAAAACTTGGAATAATTAAATTGCCTTTTTTATGAATAGCATCATTGATTATTTGTGACAGTAAATCCTCAATATCTTCATTTGGATGTAGCTTATTGCCATAAGTACTTTCAATAAATAAGTAATCTGCCCATTCGGGAGTTTTAGGGTTATTTAGTAATCTATCATTAGTTCTACCTATATCTCCTGAAAATACAAATCGCTTTCCGTTAATGTCTAACTCAATAAAAGTAGCACCAATAATATGCCCATTATATTGAAAACGATAGGATATTTTATTTGATAGAGCTATCCATTTATGTTCCATTTCAACAGTAAACAATTGTATTGTTTTTTCGGCTTCTTTAATGGTATAAAAAGGTAGTGCTGGTTTATGTTTGGTATACTTTTCTTTATTTGCTTTTTCAGCTTCCTCTTCATGGATTTTAGCACTATCCTTTAGTATTATTTCTGCTATAGCTAACGTTGGTGCTGTACCGATTATTTTTCCAGTAAACCCTTGTTTAACT
>JAGLKH010000054.1 GCA_023141985.1 Flavobacteriaceae bacterium
CCTGCAAACATTCCGTAGAGTGCAGAAATACCCATTACTAAATGAAAGTGAGCAACTACAAAATATGTGTCGTGCACATTAATATCTAAAGCACTATCGCCAAGTATAATTCCTGTTAATCCTCCACTAATAAAGGTTGATACTAAACCAATAGAGAATAACATCGCCGGATTAAATTGCAGATTTCCTTTCCATATGGTTGTAATCCAGTTAAAGGCTTTAATAGCAGAAGGAATAGCAATTAACAATGTTGTAAATGTAAATACTGATCCTAAGAATGGATTCATTCCTGAAACAAACATATGGTGTCCCCAAACAATAGTTGACAAGAATGCAATTGCTAAAATTGCGGCTATCATAGCACGATATCCAAAGATAGGCTTACGTGAATTGGTTGCAATAATTTCTGAAACAATACCCATTGCAGGCAGGATAACTATATATACTTCCGGATGTCCAAGAAACCAGAATAAATGTTCGAATAATACTGGTGAGCCTCCTTGATAATGTAATACTTCGCCTTGAAGAAAAATATCTGATAAGAAGAATGAAGTTCCAAAACTCCTATCCATTATTAATAATAATGCAGCTGATAATAATACCGGGAATGATACTACTCCAATAATTGCAGTTACTAAGAAAGCCCAAATGGTTAACGGCAATCTTGTCATAGACATGCCTTTTGTTCTTAAATTAAGAATTGTAACAATGTAGTTTAATGATCCTAACAATGAGGATGCTATAAAAATTGCCATAGATACTAACCACAAGGTCATTCCCATTCCGGATCCACCTTGAGCTAATGGCAATGCACTTAATGGAGGATATATAGTCCATCCTGCAGCAGCTGGTCCAGCTTCTACAAATAGTGAAATTACCATTATAACGCTAGATAGGAAAAACATCCAGTAAGAGATCATATTAAGAAGCCCAGATGCCATATCCCGTGCCCCAATTTGTAACGGAATTAATAAGTTACTAAACGTACCGCTTAATCCTGCGGTAAGCACAAAGAAGACCATTATTGTACCATGTATAGTAACTAAAGCTAAATAAATATCAGCATCCATAACACCATCAGGTGCCCATTTACCTAATAATGCTTCAAAGAGCACATTTGGTTCTTCTGGCCATGCAATTTGCATACGCATCATGATAGACATAATAACACCAATAACTCCCATAATAGTACCTGTAATTAGGTACTGCTTTGCAATCATTTTATGATCTTGACTAAATATGTATTTAGTTACAAAAGTCTCTTTATGATGATGCCCATGATCGTCGTGTGCGTTTGTATCTGCGTGTTCTGACATAATCTATGTTTGTTTTATAATCTTAAAGTTATCTATTAGTTTTGAACCAACGAGTTTTTAAATAATCTTTGTTCCTTAATCCAAGCGTCATACTCCTCTTGTGTTTCCACAATAATCTTCATTTGCATGTTATAATGTGACTTTCCACAAATTTTATTACACAATAATAAATAATCAAATTCGTAAGGATCTAAAGGCTCTTCACCTTTTTCAATTAAACTTTTACTGTTTTCGACTCGTATTTTATTTATGTTTTCAATTTTGCTAATCATCTCAGGAGTTAGCCTCATCTCTTCAGTTGTTACTGTTGGAGTAAAGCCAAACTGGGTTATCATGCCAGGCACGCAGTTCATTTGTGCTCGAAAATGTGGCATATACGCCGAGTGTAATACATCTTGCGAGCGCATTTTGAATAATACTGGTTTTCCGACTGGCAAGTGCAATTCTGTAGTAATAATATCGTCTTGTGCATTGGGATCAGACTCATCTACGCCTAAAATATTAGCTCTATCAATATCTATTAATCTAACATTAGCTTTTCCTAAGGTATTATCTGTACCTGCATAACGTGCTTTCCAGTTAAATTGCTGTGCATAAAGTTCGACAACTAAAGGATCATCGTCTTCATTTACGTTCATAATTTCTGTCCAAGTAAATAGCCCATAAATAATTAAACCTGCTAAAGTAATTGTAGGAATGATTGTCCATATAAATTCTAACTTATCATTATCGGCATAAAAAACTGCTTTTTTTCCTTTTTCTCCTTTGTATTTAAATGCAAAATAATGTAATAGAAACTGTGTAACGGTTTGCACAAAAAAGATAAGTGCCATTGAGATAATCATTAGATTATCGACTTTAACACCATGCTCTGAGGCTGCATTAGACATTAATGGTAAGTCTCCCCATTTTACAAAACATACAATTGTAATAATGTAAATGAAGGCTAAAAAGCCCATCATTAAATATCCGTTTATTCTATTGTCCTTATCAGTGGCAACCTGAGAATCCTCTTTATTAGCATGAGCCAAATCAAAGATTTTGACCATTTGCCAAATTGCAACTGTAATAAATATTAAAACTATAATTGTTAATAAAGCAGTCATTGTTGTGTTTCGTCTTTATTTAATTTAATTAATAATGGAAATTTTCACTTTCTTTAATAAATGGGTTTCCTTTAGCAAGTAATGGTGCTTTTGTTAAAGCTGTAAATACTATAAAAAGGAATAATCCTGCAAATAATAATATTGACCCTATTTCCGGAATTCCTATAAACCATCTGTCTCCAACTGTTGCTGGCATAATCATATTGAAAATGTCAATATAGTGGCCAAACAATAATACAATACCTGTTATTACTATAAACCAAGGTACTCTCTTGAAATCGCTGTTCATTAATAATAAAATTGGAAATATAAAGTTCATAATTAACATTCCGAAAAACGGTAAATTATAATCTTCTATTCTCGTTACAAAATATGTGACTTCTTCAGGGATATTTGCATACCAAATTAACATAAATTGTGAGAACCATAAATAGGTCCAGAAAATACTAAACCCAAACATATATTTAGCCAAATCGTGCAAATGGCTATCGTTAACAAATTCTAAATATCCTTTTGCTTTTAAGAAAATAGCTAATAGTGCTATAACTGTAATTCCGCTTACAATCATACTTGCAAATACATACCATCCAAATAATGTGCTAAACCAATGCGGATCAACACTCATTATCCAATCCCATGACATCATAGACTCTGTATAAATATAGAACACTAAAAATGCTGCTGAAATACGGAATGATTTCTTAAAGTTTTTATTATCTTTTGCATTATCCTGTGCAATTGAAAACTTACGAGCAAAATATCTGTACAAGCTCCAGCCTCCGATAAATATTAATCCTCTAATTATAAAACCAGTAATATTTAAAAACCCTGATTTATTATGAATTAATTTATCATAGTCTTTATGATCTGGATCAACTATATTTTCATTCATCCAAACAAAAATATTGTCATGCCCAATATAATGTGAAGCAACTGCAATACCTAAAACAATTAATGCTCCAGGAAGCAAATATGCTGTGATGCCTTCCATCACTCTATAAAGTACTGGAGACCATCCTGCCTGAGATGCAAATTGAACTGCGTAAAAGGCTAAAACTCCAAGGGCAATCATCATAAAAAAGAATGCAGCTACATAAAGTGCAGACCAAGGTCTGTTAGCTATTTGATGCTGCACATGCTCTGCGTGAGCATCATCACTATGTGCTTCTTCTGTATCAGATAGGCTTGCTTCTCCATGTGTTGTTTCTTCTGTGTGCTCATCCTGTGTTGCAACTTCAAGTGTTACTTCGTCAGCATGTCCGCCGCCATGTTCTGATGCTTCTTCAGCAAGCATAGTTTTTACTTCATCTAAAGATTTATGAGATGTCATAAAACCATATCCAACACCTAATAATCCTAAAACCATTAAGATGATTGAAAATGTCTTTAATTTATTTGAAAACGTATACATATTGATATATAAACTTTATCTAAACTTGTTATTATAAATCTTCTCTTAATTTTAACACATATGCCACAACTTGCCATCGCTCTTCTTCATTTATTTGATTGGCATGTGATCCCATTGCATTTTTTCCGTAATAAATAGTATGGTAAATGCTTCCTTCAGTAATTTCTCTATCTACGTAATTTGGTATTCCGAGAATCTTCTCTCTTTTAACCAAATTACCTTGGCCATTTCCTTTATTACCATGACAAATACCACAATAGATATCGTATAATTCTTTTCCTTTAACTAAATCTATTTGAGTAGAATCTAATGGACTCATCAATTCTAGTTTAGCTCTTTCGTAATCTTCGTTAGTATTAACATATTCGAATAATGTATGTCCTCTTGCTATTGTTCCTTCTGCTGGTATCATTGCAGATTGTTCGCCTGGAAAAACTTCATATCCACCATATGTTTCATATCCGGCAGATTCATACATTTGAGGAAAAAACTGATAGTTTGGCACTTTGTCGTTTTTACACGAAAAAACCGAAACTACCATTACTGCTACTATTAATATTTTAATTAAGCTCTTCATAATACATTAATGTGCTTCTTTATCTACTATCTTAATTTCTACTGCTCCAGTTTCTACAAGAAGATTTTCCAACTCTTTTTCATTTCCATGAACTGGAATTTCCATTAAGAAGTGATCATCTGTAGTTCTCAAGTCTGGGTTTTCAGCTTTTTTAAACGGCCACATTCTACTACGCAAATAAAACGTAATTACCATTAAATGCGCTGCAAAAAATACCGTTAACTCAAACATTATTGGCACAAAAGCCGGCATATTTTCTAAATAACTAAAACTGGGCTTACCTCCTATATTTTGTGGCCAATCGCTAATCATCATATAATCCATCATCCAAATTGACACAATTAAGCCAATACAACCATAAATAAATGATGTAATTGCAATTCTTGTTGGAGCTAATCCCATTGCCTTATCTAGTCCATGCACTGGAAAAGGTGTATATATTTCTTCTATATGATGTCTTTCAGCTTTAACCTTTTTAACAGCAGCCATTAACACATCGTCGTCATTATAAATAGCCTGAATTACTTTTACAGATTCCATATGCTACTCTTTGTTTTTTGCGTTATTAGAATTATCTTTCTTAGCAGATGTTCTCACATCTGATCCTGTTCCAACTAAACTTTGTCCTGCTTCTCTTATCTTTTTATAACTTGCTCCCGAAGATTTTAAAATTGTTTTCACTTCTGCTTGTGCTATTACAGGGAAAGTTCTTGCATATAATAAGAACAACAAAAAGAAGAACCCTATAGTACCAATAAATATACCTATATCTACAAATGTAGGTGAAAACATTGTCCAGGACGAAGGTAAATAATCTCTATGTATTGATGTGACAATAATTACAAAACGTTCAAACCACATTCCTATATTTACAACAATAGAGATAAAGAACGAAAACATAATACTTGTTCTTAATTTTTTAAACCACATAAACTGTGGCGAAAACACGTTGCAACTCATCATTAATAAATATGCCCACCAGTAAGGCCCGGTAGCTCTATTTAAGAATGCATATTGCTCGTACTCTACACCAGAATACCAGGCAATAAATAACTCTGTTATGTAAGCTACCCCTACGATAGAACCTGTAATCATTATTACAATATTCATAAGCTCTATATGTTGTACTGTAATATAATCTTCCAAACTACACACTTTCCTCATAATAATAAGTAGTGTGTTTACCATTGCAAATCCAGAGAAAACAGCTCCTGCAACAAAATAAGGAGGAAAAATTGTTGTATGCCATCCCGGAACAATAGAGGTTGCGAAATCAAAGGATACAATAGTATGTACCGAAAGCACTAAAGGTGTTGCTAAACCTGCCAGGACTAAAGACACTTCTTCAAAACGCTGCCAATCTTTAGCTCTACCAGACCAACCAAAACTCAATAAGCTATATATTTTCTTTTGAAATGGTTTTACTGCTCTATCACGAATCATTGCAAAATCCGGTAAAAGTCCAGTCCACCAAAACACTAAGGATACCGATAAATATGTTGAAATTGCAAATACATCCCAAAGTAAGGGCGAATTAAAGTTTACCCAAAGCGATCCAAATTGATTAGGAATTGGTAATACCCAATATCCTAACCAAGGTCTTCCCATGTGAATAATTGGAAATAACCCTGCTTGTATTACTGAAAAAATTGTCATTGCCTCAGCAGAACGGTTAATACCCATTCTCCATTTTTGGCGGAATAGTAATAATACTGCTGAAATAAGTGTTCCTGCATGACCAATACCAACCCACCAAACAAAATTTGTAATATCCCAGGCCCAACCTACGGTTTTATTTAAACCCCAAGTTCCAATACCTGTAGATATTGTATAAATAATACACCCTACTCCCCATAGGAAAGCCGTAAGTGCAATAGAAAACACAATCCACCAAGCTTTATTTGCTTTTCCTTCTACAGGTTTAGCTATATCAATTGAGACATCGTGATACGATTTTTCTCCAATAACTAAAGGTTTTCTAATAGGTGCTTCGTAATGAGACGCCATAATATTTTTATAATTATTTCTTAATTAATTTTACACTTCTTTTATATTTCTTACTTTAGTTTGATACACCACGTTTGGTTTTGTACCCACACTTTCAAGTAAATGATACGCTCGATCATCATCTTTTAGCGCAACAATATCATCCTGTTTGTTATTAATATCTCCAAACCTCATTGCGCCAGAACTACAGGCTTTAGAACAAGCTGTTTCAAATTCGTTTGCCTTTATTGCTCTTCCATCACGTTTTGCATCAAGAATTGTTTTTTGTGTCAGTTGAATACACATTGAACATTTTTCCATTACTCCACGTGATCTAACTGTAACGTCAGGATTAATAACCATTCGCCCTAAATCATCATTCATATGGAAATCAAATTCATCATTACCATTATACAAGAACCAGTTAAAACGACGTACTTTATATGGACAGTTATTTGCGCAATATCTTGTACCGACACACCGGTTATACGCCATATGATTTTGGCCTTGTCGCCCATGCGATGTTGCTGCAACCGGACAAACCGTTTCACAAGGTGCATGATTACAATGTTGACACATTACTGGCTGGAAGGCCACTTGCGGATTTTCTGCCGCTGACTCCATAGATCTTAATGTATCTTTTATTCCTGTTTCACCAAACAATCCTTTTGCTGATTCCTTCTTGTTATTATCGCCATCAAAAGTATCTTCAGAGGAATAGTAACGATCAATACGTAACCAATGCATGTCTCTGCTTCTTCTTACTTCTATCTTCCCAACAACCGGAACATTATTTTCGGCATGACAAGCAATAACACAAGAGCCACAACCTGTACAAGCATTTAAATCTATTGATAAATTAAAATGATGTCCTATTGAACGATCGAATTCATCCCAAAGATTCGCATCAGGTGAAGTTGCATCAATCATCTCATGATCTTTAGATACTTGTGGCATTGGATTCCACTCTCTGTGATCTTTCGAATTAAATACTTCTAATGTTGTTTCATGAATAATATCTCCACGACCCATTAATGTATTATGAAGCTGTACACAGGCAAACTCATGAGTCCCTGAAGCTACATTAACTGTAACGTTTTGTGTGCTATTGAAATTTTGATATAATGCATAAGCATTAACACCCGTTTTCATTTCGTCTTTAAGACCTGCTGTTCTACCATATCCAAATGATAAACCGACAGACCCTTTTGCTTGTCCTGGTTGAATAATTACAGGAACAGTAATCGTTATACCTTCAACAGTAACATCTGCGTAACTACCGTTTAGTCCTCCATTTGCAACATTTTCGTTCTTAAACCCTAGTTCTTCTGCATCGGCTTTAGAGACTGTTAAATAATTATCCCAAGAGGCTCTGGTAATAGGATCTGGAAACTCTTGTAACCATGGATTATTAGCTTGTTGCCCATCTCCCATTCCTGTTTTTGGGTATAAAGCAAGTTCCAATCCATTTGATGATGCTGAAGCTAATGTTCTTGCAGCTACATCTATATTTAAATTAATACTTTCTATATTTTCAACTGAATCATCTATTTCTTCTTCGATAGATTTGCTTTCACCAACAAATACACCATCGTGTAAAGCTTGATTCCAAGATGAACCATTAAGAATATTATCTTCCCAATTTTTCTTAATATAATCATGATACGTTACATCATTTCCATTCCACATTAATAATGCATCTTGAAATTGTTTTGTATCAAATAATGGGCGAATAGTTGGTTGTATTAAACCAAATTGCCCTTTCAATATTTCTGTATCTCCCCAAGACTCCAAATAATGTGGTGTTGCTGCAATATATTTAGCCAATGAAGACGTTTCATCTTCCTTCATTGAGAACGCTACTGATAATTCTACTTTTTCTAATCCTTCAGCAAAATCTGAAGCATTTGGTAAGGTGTACATTGGATTTACACCACTCATTATAATGGCTCCAACTGTTCCTGCTTTCATATCAGTAACTAATTTAGTTACTGCTTTATCATTACCTTGCCTTGTGTTAATTGTAGTTAGTGAATCAAATGCCTTACTTCCTAATTTTTCATTAATTGCTATAACAACACTTTGTGCATTTACATCTTGAATTCCTGTTACTAAAACACCTTTACTTCCTGCTTTTAATAATTCAGAAGCAGCATTATTTACAGCCTCTTCAATATGAGTTGGTAAATCTTTTCCTGAAACTGAAATTCCAGTGATTTTACCATATAATTTTCCTAAGGCATTCTTTTGCTGGCTTAGTGTTAATGGCACACGCTTGTCTGCATTTGCTCCAGTTAACGACAAATTAGATTCAAACTGAATATGACGTGACATTTTTCCATGGTTAGGAACACGTCCTTTAGCATACCCGGGATTAAACCCTCCGCCTTGCCAATCTCCTAAGAAATCAGCTCCAACAGAAACAATAGTACTTGCTTTTGAGAAATCGTAATTAGGTAAACCTCGTTCTCCATATTTATTTTGATATGCTTCAATAGCAGCTGATTCTGAAATAGCATCATACACAACATGACGAACATTACCGTATTTTTCTTTAAATTCTGAAATTAATTTAGAAGTGGATGGGCTAGCAAAAGTTTGAGTTAATAACACAATCTCTTTACCTGAATCTTTTAATTCATTTAATTTTTGAGCTGTATCATCATCAAACTCAGTCCATGAACTTTCTTCACCATTCTTTTTAGGTCCTGCGACTCTCTTACTGTCATATAAGTCTAAAACTGAAGCATAAATTCTTGCGTTAGCACTTCCATTAGTGGCTGCTAAATTATTGTTTTCAATTTTTATTGGGCGTCCTTCTCGTGTCTTTACTAAAATGCTTGCAAAATCATATCCATTTGCTATTGTTGTTGCATAATAGTTTGCTACACCAGGAATAATTTGTTCCGGTTGTACTACGTAAGGAATAGACTTAATTACTGGACCTTCACAAGCTGCTAACGACGCTGCTGCTGTACTAAACCCAACATACTTTAAGAAATCACGACGTGTTGTAGAAGATGATTCTAAAGTGCTTTTATCACCTAAAAATTCATCTACAGGAATCTCCTGTACAAACTCTTTATGTTTTAGAGTCTCAATCATTGAGCTATTGTCTCCGCTTAGCTCTTCAATACTTTTCCAGTATTTCTTGTTTGATGACATATTATAATTGAATTAACTTCTTTAATTTATTTAATAATGACATTTTCCACATTCTAATCCACCGTTTTCTTTAACGGTAAAATTATCTACACCATAATTTTTTGATAATTGTTCGTGTATTTTTGCATAATACTCGTTTCCTTTTGTGTTTATGTTTGTCTTTTTATGACAATCTAAACACCATACCATTGTTAAAGGAGAATATTGATACACTTCTTCCATTTCTTCTATAGGCCCATGGCATGTTTGACATTCTAATCCTGCTACCGAAACGTGTTGTGAGTGATTATAGTAGACAAAATCAGGTAAGTTATGAATCCTAACCCACTTTACAGGTTGAGTTTCTCCTGTGTATTGTTGCTCTGCATCATCCCACCCTACAGCTGCATATAATTTATTTATCTCTGTATCATAATACTCTTTTGTATATTCAGCAGTAGTTTCACCATTATATTCAAAAATAGATTTATGGCAATTCATACAAACATTTAAAGAAGGGATTCCAGATGTTTTACTTACACGCGCAGATGAATGACAATATTTACAATCTATTTTATTATCTCCTGCATGTATTTTATGAGAAAAATGAATCGGTTGGACAGGTTGGTAACCTTGATCAATACCTAATTGCATAAAATAACCAAATGCAAAGTAAGCACTTGCTAATAAAAAGAATATTGATACAACCAAAATCAAAAACTGGTTTTTTACAAAAGCCTGCCATAGTGTCTTTTCAGAAACAGGGACTTCGATATTATTAGCAAAAGCTATACGACGTAGTGTTTTATTAACTAAATATAAACCAAAAGCTAACAACAAAAATAGTATAGCTAAAGCACCAAGAATTAATTCTTTAGAAATACCAGAAGTTGATTGCTCATCTGTTTGGGTTATTGCCTCACTTCCAGCTACAGGAGCTGCTTTTTCTTGAGCAGTATAAGCTAATATATTGTTTATATCCTCGTCTGATAACTGCGGTAAAGGCGTCATTGCAGCATTATTATATTCGGCATAAATCTTAACTGCATAAGCATCTCCAGATTTAATAACTGCTGAACTATTTCTAATCCAAGCATAAATCCAATCTCTATCCAAGCCTTGCTCATCACTCAATTTTGCTTCTACACCTCTTAGTGCAGGCCCTGTAAGTTTTTTATCAAGCGAATGACATGCAGCACAATTTGTGTTAAACAATGCTTTACCCTTTACCAGATCTTCATCTTGAGCAAATAATGAAGCTGGAATTGTTATTAAAAAAAATAAACCTAGAAATAAAAATCTTGTGGTTAAATTACGGTTAGTTACCTGTTGCATATCGTTAATAGAATTATCTTCTAAACTTTGGTATGATTATTTCATACTGTGTAGAAGAGTATTCGGTTATAAAAATCTCGGACAAAAATAACATTTAAAGTGGATTTTGAAAATGTTACAATAATGTTAATGGGTAATTTATAAACGTTCTAAATAATAAAATTGCACTTGTTCCAGTTTATATACTTTACATTTGCACTAAATTAAATTAAAAATGAAAATAACACCTACAAAATTTATATTAAACCTAATTGTATTAACAATGTTTACAATGTCAAATCTTCTTGCACAAGAAGGTGTAGTTACTGTTAATCAAGACAGACAAATAGACGAACTTTTAAAGTTAAAAAAAGAGGTTAATAGAACTGAATCTAACTACAAAATTCAAATCTATAGTGGTAATCGTACAGGTGCAGAAAATGCTCGTTTAGAATTTAGAAAATCATTTTTAAATTGGTCAACAAACATGAAATATGAAACACCAAATTATAAAATTTGGGTTGGTAATTTTAAAACACGACTAGAAGCAGATCGTGCTTTATTAAAAGTAAAAAAGAAATTTGGGGATGCCTTTCCTTTTAAGCCTAAGAAGCAGAAAAAAACACCTTAAAGTATAAAGTATATTAAATAAAAAATGCGACCATCAGGTCGCATTTTTTATTTCTATATACTTCTCGATACACTTCTAATTTTATTAGAATAACTCGAAATGATAATTAATTATTTTAATTTCTTTTGAACCTCAACTTCTTGGAAAGCCTCAATAATATCACCTTCTTTAATCTCGTTATAATTTTTAATTTGTATTCCGCAATCATATCCTTTAACGACTTCTTTTACATCATCTTTAAAACGTTTAAGTGATGCTAACACTCCAGTATATACTACTACACCATCACGAATTATACGTATACCAGAATTTCTAAATATTTTTCCGCTGGTTACCATACAACCTGCAATAGTTCCAATTTTAGAAATTTTAAAGGTTTCTCTAATTTCTGCATTACCAGTAATTTCTTCTTTAAACACAGGAGATAGCATGCCTTCCATTGCATCTTTAAGATCGTTAATAGCATCGTAGATAATTGAGTACATTCTAATATCAATTTCTTCTCTGTCTGCAATTTGGCGTGCATTACCCATAGGGCGTACATTAAACCCTATAATTACTGCATCTGATGCTGATGCTAATAAGACATCGCTTTCTGTAATAGCTCCAACACCCTTATGTATGATATTTACTTGAATTTCTTCAGTTGATAATTTTTGGAAAGAGTCTGTTAGTGCTTCAACAGATCCATCTACATCACCTTTAAGGATTATATTCAACTCTTTAAAATCTCCAAGAGCAATACGTCGTCCAATTTCATCTAAAGTAATATGTCGCTGTGTCCTTACAGATTGTTCACGTTGTAATTGTGCGCGTTTTGTAGCAATATGTTTTGCTTCACGTTCATCGGCGAATACATTAAATTTATCTCCAGCTTGAGGCGCACCATCTAATCCTAAAACAGAAACAGGCGTAGATGGTCCAGCTTCAATAACTTTATTTCCACGTTCGTCATGCATTGCTTTTATCTTACCACTATTTTTTCCAGCTAGTACATAGTCTCCAATTTTTAAGGTTCCCGATTGCACTAATATGGTTGATACATATCCTCGTCCTTTATCAAGAAATGCTTCAACAACTGTTCCTGTTGCAAATTTATTTGGATTTGATTGAAGTTCTAATAATTCTGCTTCCAGAAACACTTTTTCTAATAATTCATTTACTCCTTCACCAGTTTTAGCTGAGATATCCTGAGATTGGATTTTCCCTCCCCAATCTTCTACTAATAGATTCATATTAGCAAGGCCTTCTTTAATTTTTTCTGGATTTGAAGCTGGTAAATCAATCTTATTTATAGCAAATATAATTGGTACTCCAGCCGCTTGTGCATGAGAAATAGCTTCTTTAGTTTGAGGCATAATATCATCATCTGCAGCAATAACAATAATTGCTAAATCGGTAACTTGAGCACCACGAGCACGCATTGCTGTAAAGGCCTCGTGACCTGGAGTGTCTAAAAATGCTATTTTTTGACCATCTGCTAAAGTTACACCATAAGCTCCAATATGCTGAGTGATTCCTCCTGATTCTCCTGCTATTACGTTTTCTTTACGAATATAATCTAATAACGATGTTTTACCATGATCTACATGTCCCATTACTGTTACAATTGGAGCGCGTGGTATTAAATCTTCTGGCTTATCCTCTTCTTCTTCTATAGAGTCTTCAATATCTGCCGTAACAAATTCTACATTATAGCCAAATTCCTCAGCAACAATTGAAAGTGTTTCGGCATCTAACCGTTGGTTCATTGTAACCATCATACCGAGTGACATACATGCTGAAATAATTTGTGTTACTGAAACATCCATCATCGTAGCAACTTCACTCGCAGTTACAAATTCTGTCACCTTTAAGGTTTTGCTTTCTGCTGCTGCTATTTCTTGATCTATCTCTGTTTGTTCACGATGTAAATCTCTTTTTTCTCTACGATATTTAGCTCCTTTCCCTTTTTTAGATTTCCCTTGAAGTTTTTCTAAAGTTTCACGAACTTGTTTTTGTACTTCTTCAGCACTTGGCTCTTCTTTAACAATTTGTGGTCGTCTTTGACCTCTCCCTTTAATATTTCTACCACCTCTTGCACTTCTTTGTCCTTGTCTTGGGCCTCCTTGTTGTGGCTGACCTCCTCCAACTTTACTAATACGTCGGCGTTTCTTTTTCGCGTCTGCAATTTTATCAGCTTTTGGTTTTTTTTCTTCCTTCTTTTTCTTTGGTTTTTTAAATTGAGTTAAGTCAATTTTTTGACCAGTTTCCTTTGGCCCAGTAAGCTTTTTATATTGGGTAGTAACTTTTTCTTCTTTTTGTATCTCTTCTTCAGGAGCTTTAACCGTAGCCTTTACTGTCTCTTTTTCTTTAGGCTTTTCTTGAACTGGTTTCTCTTTTACAGGTTCTTTTACTTTTTCTTTAGGTTTTTCTTCCTTTTTGCTTTGCTCAATTTTTGCTGATTCTTTTTTAGGTTTTTCTAAATCAATTTTTCCAACTTGTTTTGGGCCTTCTAAAGGAGCTTTAGCTTTAATAATTTCGGTTTGGGATGCTTCTTGTTTTAGACGTCTTTCCTCAATTTCATGTTCACGCTCTACTCGTAGTGCTTCCTTTTCTCGAAGTTTTGCTTCACTTACTTCTTTAGAGGCTACTTTTTTACTCGCGTCTGTTTGAAATTCGTTAGAAAGAACTTCGTAAATCTCATCAGAAATTTTTGTAGTAGGGCGCTTCTCAATTTCAATGCCTTTTTCTTTTAAAAAATCGACAGCACGATCTATTGAGATGTTTAACTCCCTTAATACTTTATTTAATCTAATTGTTTCAGCCATAAATTGCCTTTAAAATACACTTTTATTCTTCAAATTCTTCTTTAAGAATTCTTAATACATCATTAATTGTTTCTTCTTCCAAATCTGTTCGCTTAACTAAATCATCAACGTCTTGTTCTAAAACACTTTTTGCTGTGTCTAATCCTGCTTTTGCTAATTCTTTAATTATCCAGCCCTCGATTTCATCTGAAAATTCTGTTAATTCCACATCTTCTTCTACACCTTCTCTAAATACATCAATTTCGTAGCCTGTTAATTTTCCCGCTAAACGAATGTTATGTCCTCCACGACCAATAGCTTTACTTACTTCTTCTGGTTTTAAAATAACTTCTGCACGTTTTGTTTCTTCGTCAAGTTTAATAGAGGTTACTCTTGCCGGACTCAATGCTCTTGTAATAAATAACTGTATATTATTAGTGTAGTTTATAACATCAATGTTCTCGTTTCCTAATTCGCGAACGATACCATGAATTCTTGAACCCTTCATACCAACACATGCTCCTACAGGATCAATTCTATCATCGTAAGAATCTACAGCTACTTTTGCTTTTTCACCAGGGATTCTAACCACCTTTTTTACAGTAATTAAGCCGTCAAAAACTTCAGGAATTTCCTGTTCAAATAATTTTTCTAAAAACACCGGTGATGTTCTTGACATTACTATTGATGGCTTACTCCCTTTAAGCTCCACGCTCTCAATTATTCCTCTTACATTTTCTCCTTTTCTAAAGAAATCGGAAGGTATTTGTCTGTCTTTAGGTAAAATTATTTCGTTTCCTTCGTCGTCTAACAAAATTATTGCTCTATGACGAATATGATGAACTTCGGCTGTATAAATCTCACCTATTAAATCTTTAAATTGCTTGTAAATGTTAGTATTATCGTGCTCATGAATTTTTGAAATTAAATTTTGACGTAAGGCTAAAATTGCTCTACGGCCAAGATCTATGAGTTTTACTTCTTCTGACACATCTTCACCAACTTCAAAATCCGGTTCGATTTTTTGAGCTTCTGTTAAAGAGATTTCTTGGTTTGGTTCTTCTACATCTCCATCAGCAACTACAATTCTATTTCTCCAAATTTCTAAATCTCCTTTATCTGGATTTATAATAATATCGAAATTATCATCGTCACCAAATTTCTTTTTCAATGCATTTCTAAATACATCCTCTAAAATCGCCATTAAGGTAACTCGATCAATTAATTTATCGTCTTTAAATTCAGAAAACGATTCAATTAATGCAATATTTTCCATAACTACTTAGGTTAAAATTTAATCTTTACTTTTGTTTCTATTATATCACTATATGATAGTTTTGCTTGTTTTTGTACTGTAA
>JAGLKH010000540.1 GCA_023141985.1 Flavobacteriaceae bacterium
AGCTATTTAGCTAATTAAACTATTTTCTATATATTCACGTATATATAACTTAAACTTTAAGTTTTTAAAGTCATGTCTTCAAACACATACAGAGCGCTAATTATTACTACATTTCTATCTATTATAGTAGTGTTATTAGGATTTACAATTCATATAAAAAAGAAATCGGAATTGGTTGCTGAAACCTATTTCGAAATGGATGCTGAAGAATTTTTTGAAGAAGATGAAGAAGAGCTTGAGGAGATTATTAAAAGTTTAGATAATCTTACAACAAATGAAGCTTATAATGAAACCAAAAAATATGAAGAACTTGAAGATGCCGAATTTGAAAAACGTTTAGAAGAAATTAGAAACAGAAATAAAGTAGAAGAAACAGAAGAAAGTAACAAACCTGAAACTGAAAAAACACCAACTCCTGGCGAAAACCCTGCGTTTAACGACATAAATGATATTATTAATAAACGTTCAGACAAGAAACGAAAAGACAATAATATAGCAAATAAAAATAGTTCAATATCTTACTCTTTAGTAGATAGAACTCATACCTTTTTACCTACTCCAGTCTATTTGTGTGAGTATGGCGGCAAAATAGTTGTTAATATTACTGTAAACAATAATGGAGAAGTTATAGATGCTTACGTTAACAGCTCTTCGGCATCAAGTAATGGATGCTTAATTGACCATGCTTTAGAATATGCTAAATCTTCAAGATTCAACATTGATAATACAAAGCCATCGCAATTAGGAACAATAACATTTTATTTTAAAGGGAAACAATAGGTTCTAATTCCGAAAGCATTGCTGTTAAATCCTTTAGAGTATTTTGCCCTTTATCCTTGTTATACCAATGTTGCAAATCTTCTTTAAATTCTGGTGTAAGTTTTCCATGCTCACTTTTATAATCATTAACCATTTTGGTAGCTTCTCTAGGTCTCGGGCCAAAAGTATTTATAACAAATCCTGACGCTTTATCAATCATTATTAACTTTGGAATAGATCTATTTCCATTTGTTAAAAACAAATCCATTAATTCTTCATTCTCATCTCGAAGTACAACTTTAAAATCAATATTATCATTCAATTCCGCCATTTTATTCATGACGGGTATTTGATGAGCTGCATCACCACACCAACTCTCAGTAAGGACAAGCCAGGTTACTTTATCTTTAATCGCTACAACTTTATCATAACTTTCTTGTGTAATTTTTAAAGTCTTATCCCAACGCATCATCCTTCTATTATTAAGTAACGTGTAGTTTATTAATGCTTCAGACTTATCCTTCCCTGATGTAGAATTGTTATCAGCTAACTTTTTGACAAATTCTCTATACTCTTTATACGATTGACTCTTTTTAAAACTGCTTTTTATTAAATTTTTCATTTTCTAATTCCTATTAATAATTTTCAAAATTAATATCTTATTTACTTTAGTAAGATGATATTTGTCATAGTATGTCTATATTTAAACAAAAACTTACAGCCCATAACGGGCCTTTATTAATACTGATTTTTGGCTTTTGAAATTTTTATTTTTGATTCATTATCTAAGAGTCATTAAAAAACTTATTACATGACAAAACACAAGTGTGGTTGGTGTCTTGGAGACCCTTTATATGAAGCATATCACGACCAGGAATGGGGAGTTCCTGTTTATGATGA
>JAGLKH010000541.1 GCA_023141985.1 Flavobacteriaceae bacterium
ATGGATTTAGATGGCTTTGTAAAAATTCTTGCAGATAAAACGACCGATGAAATTCTTGGTGTGCATATGGTTGGAGCACGTGCTGCCGATATGATTGCCGAAGCTGTTGTTGCGATGGAATACAGGGCATCTGCCGAAGATATCTCACGTATGTCTCATGCTCATCCAACATTTACAGAAGCGATAAAAGAAGCAGCTCTTGCTGCGACTGAAGATAGAGCATTGCATATTTAAGCTATTTTTTCATTCCTGCGTCCGCGTGTCGCCGAAGCTTAAGCGGAGGAGCAAGACAGGAATCTACTTTTATAAAAGCACCAATAGGTGCTTTTTTTTATTTGTACTTTACTCAAAAATTATTTTTCATAGTAAATGTGACTTTTTAAAAAAAGCTGTGTCTTAAATTAAAACGCCCCAAGAATAAATTGGAAATAAACCTAAATTATAAAGATTTATCGGATGAAGATTTAGTAAAAGCTATAGTCTCTTCTAACGATACATTACTCTTCGAGGTTTTGTACGATAGATACGATAAAATCGTATATAATAAGTGTATAGGGTTTTCTAAAAACGTTAATGAAGCAGAGGATCTAACACAAGATATTTTTTTAAAACTTTTTGTTAAGTTAAGTACATTTAAAGAAAAGTCTAAATTTTCTACTTGGTTGTATGCGTTTACATATAACCATTGTGTTAACTATGTAAACAGGAGTACAGCAAAGAAGATCGATCAAAGATCTATGGATGCCGAAACTTTAGAAGACAATTATTATAATCTTGAGGAAGAAGAGAGTATACATAAATTAAAAGTTGAAAAATTGAAAAAAGCATTAGAACTAATTTCTCCGGAGGAGAAAATGATTCTTTTGCTTAAATACCAAGATTATTTAAGTGTTAAAGAGCTTGTAGATGTTTTTGATATTGGTGAAAGTGCAGTTAAGATGAGGCTTAAAAGAGCCAAGGAAAAGCTAATTAACGAGTATAATAAAAATGAGAATTATGGATAATCCATTTAAAAAAATAGATAAGCCTTTAAAAGACGTTCCAGAGGAATTAAAGGGTAAAGTCATGAGAGATATTGCTATGGCAAAGCTTTTAATGGAATTGGCTAATTTATTCTCATTAAATGTTGGAAGCGTGATAGAAAGAACCATAAAACAACGTAATAATTAAAAACAATAACCTTAAACTATAGTGGTTTAAAAATCAATATTAACACTAATCAAAAACTAATATCAATGGAAACCTTATCAGAATGGAAAAATTTAGCAATCGAGAGTTTCTCTACTACGGGAATTAACATTCTAAAAGCATTGTTGGTACTCTTATTTGGTTGGCTTTTTATAAAATTGGTATTGTCTATTTTAAAAAGAACACTAAAATTTATTAAGGTTGAAAAACTTGAGAAAAAGCTAAATGATATTGAAATCATTGAAGGTAAAAAGCTAAATATAAACATCTCAAAAGTCATTATCACTTTTGTTAAATGGTCACTTTTATTAGTATTAGTGATTGTAGTTTCAGAAATGATGGGCTTAACTATTATTTCTGAAGAAATAGGAAATCTACTTCATTTTTTACCACAATTATTAAGTGCACTAATTATTTTTATGATAGGCCTTTTTATAGCCAGCTTTGTTAAAAAATCCATACAAACTTTTTTTAAATCATTTGAGTTGTCTGGCTCCAAGATTTTAAGTCAAATCGTATTCTTCATTTTGTTAGCTATTATTTCGGTAACAGCATTAAATCAAGCAGGCATTAATACGGAAATTATTACGAGTAATCTAACGCTCATCTTCGGTGCTTTTTTAGTTTCAGTGTCATTAGCAATCGGGTTAGGAGCAAGAAGTGTTATTGCCGATTTATTAAGAATATTTTATACCCGAAGAATATATGAAATTGGACAGAAAATAAAATTTAAAAAAATTGAGGGTGAGATTATTGCTATAGAGGACTTATCTATGACTATTAAAACAGAAAGGGGAAAATTAATAATACCAATTAAAGTTATTGTGGAGAACCAAGTCGAAATTCAGGGTTAATATATTATGGTATAAATATTGTTAGTAGGGAAACCTGAAAAATTGACTTCTCCACTTTAAACCCTTTCCATTAATTTGGGAAGGGTTTTTGATTTTTTGTTTTTATGACCTAAAACAAGTCATTCAAAACTTTTGCTAACCTTATACCTGCAATTTGTAATTGTGAACGTACAGTTTCAAAATGATCGTATGAATAACGATAACGTAAATTTTCACCCTCTTTAACTGATGCATATACCTTATTAGAGAGTATATGTGTTTCGTTTACCCAATCTATAACAGTTCCTTCCTGGATTGCTTTTACTTGTTTGCTCGTTAAAACATCAGCATTTTCGGCCAATTCAATATAACCCATATCAAAGGAATTAATCATCTCACTATCCCAAACTCTATGCAAATTTGTATCCTTATAGAACCATTGTAATTTAAAATCGTTACCACCTTTATCTTCTTCAAGACCAACATGCATAGGCTGGTGCAAATCTCCTATAAAATGAATGAGTAGTTTTAAGTAAAAGGCTTTATCATCGTTGGAAGCGTTTGGATCTTTAATAACTTTTTTACAATATGTAATACCTGTAACTAAATCTCCGTTAGGATTTTTTTCTGAACTCTCATAATTAACATTTAAAGGCATATTGATAAAGTGCCAAGTATAAAAATCATTATATCTCTTATCCGACTTTATTTCATC
>JAGLKH010000542.1 GCA_023141985.1 Flavobacteriaceae bacterium
ATAATCATTACTAGCCAAAGCCTCAATGGCGAGTTTAGCAAAACTCTTAGCTTCAGCCATATAACCTCCATTAAAGTCGTCTTGGTGAACTTGTAAATAAAAATATGCGCCTGTGACCTCTTTTATGTTGTCAGAATTACCAATAAAACTTATAGCGTTAGAACTAAGTGTAAGATTGTGTTTTAAAGTAGTACTCATGTCTGCAAAAGTCAGGGTGTTAATGGCTATACCTCCATCATTATCCGGCGTGCAATCAGGACAGTCTTCGCCTTTATTAGATGCTTTATTTAAAGATCTATTAATACCTATAGTTATAGTTAGAATTGGATGGGTGCATCCACCAGAAGCATGTACAGTATGGCATTCGCAATCTTCATATGTGATTGAAATATTACTACCTCCTGTGCCACCAACAGATCCTCCTGTGCTTCCAGTACTTCCAGTGTCACCAGAACCATCACCAGTACTTCCTCCGCCTCCACTTCCTCCACCATTTATTGGTGTAGTGTCGCAAGGAATTGGGTCTCCCACATCATCATATTCAGGTGGGCACACTACTGTTTCGTCAACTTTGGAGAAATAGCCCTCCCCGAAAAAATCGGTGTACTTGTGCAACGCTATAGTACCTTTAAAAAAACTAAAGTCAAAATCATTAGCAATATATTGATCTATATGAGATGCATCACATTCGTATTTTAAAACAAAAGGTGTTATTAATTCTCCTGTTGGAGTTTGACCAACTACTAAATTGTAGAATTTACCTATTGAAGAATTTGGTAGTGTAAACCTAAATGAATAGTTCGCATTATTTAAGGTGTCGATAACTTCTAAAATGTTATCTGTATCAAAAACGGCTTGGTTTAGTTCTCCTGTTTTATTAAAAACACCTTCACTGATCTTTGTGTTGATATAATTTTTAATTCCCGGTATTTCTGATAACGAAACCATTCTTTGTTGATAAAGGGGGTTTTCTGGTTCTAATTGATTTGTGTCAATTGTAAGGTCCTGTTTTTGGCAATTTATTAAAGTAAGGACAAACAGACACATTAAGGTTCTTAGAACCTGAGGGGCTAATGTTTTCAAAAATAAATAAATTTTAGTTCAATAAATTTGGTGTTTAAATATTTTATTCTACATTTTTTACTAGCAGATTTGTTTATTAAAAGTAGTTACATTATTTATAAGTTATGACCCTAAAGTAATAAGTGGGCGGTTTAATGTAATAAACGGGAAAGAATGTTGATATTTGAGGCGTTTTGATGCTAATAACAAACTGGATTTGTTCTTTTGTTTCAACTTTTGCAAATAGTGCCAGTTTTTTTTCAGCCTAAATTAAATGGTACTTCATCTATATTAAAAAGGCATAAATATAATAAACCTATTATGTATAAATGCTTAATGCATATTTTTAACCAGGTGTTTTTTTAGCTGAAAAAGTAAGCTCTTTTCATCGATGATAATTGTATCGTCTTTTCTTTTATCGAAAATATATTAGCCTTTATCTAAAAATACTTTACGCCACTTTTTTTATATAAATAATATACTACATTTAAAGTGCAATTAAGAAAAATAAAAACTCCCAATCGCTATATTAATTAGTATATCCAAAATAAAAAACCACTCTGGTTCCTGAGCAAAGTCGAAGGATTGAGTGGTTTCATTTTTTTATACCATTACAAAAGTGGTACAACTATGGTAATCTTTTTATTGAACAAGAGACTGCCATACTTCGACTGCGCTCAGCACAGGCTGTTTTACTAAAAAAGTAAAACTCGCAGTGACACGTACATTTAAGAAACAGCCTTTAATTTTTTAAGGCGTGTTTTAGAAAGTTTTCCTTCGGCATAAATCTTTGTTACATTTAATTTTGTTTCTTCACTTCCCGGAAGATTAAACATAGCGTCAGTTAAAACCTCTTCACATAAGGAGCGTAGCCCTCGAGCACCAAGTTTATACTCAACAGCTTTCTCTACAATAAAATCTAACGCGCCATCGGTTATAGTTAACTCAATTTCGTCCATAGAAAACAATTTTTCATACTGTTTTACTATAGCATTTTTTGGTTCGGTTAAAATTGCTCTTAGTGTTTTAGCATCTAATGGATTCATATAGGTTAAAACAGGAAGCCTACCAATAATTTCAGGAATCAATCCAAAATCTTTTAGGTCCTTTGGAGTAATATACTGTAGCAAATTATCTTTATCTAAATCTTCTTCATCATGAGAAGCTTTATAACCAATAGAAGACATATTTAAACGTTTAGAAATAAAACGATCCATACCATCAAAAGCTCCTCCGGCAAAAAATAAAATGTTTTCGGTATTTACTTCTATAAATTTTTGATCTGGATGTTTTCTTCCTCCTTTTGGTGGAACATTAACTATGGTGCCTTCTAAAAGTTTTAATAATGCTTGTTGAACACCTTCTCCCGAAACATCGCGTGTAATTGAGGGATTATCACTTTTACGAGCAATCTTATCTATTTCATCTATAAACACAATGCCTTTTTCTGCTTTCTCAAGATTATAATCGGCTGCTTGTAGCAAACGTGTTAAAATACTTTCTACATCTTCACCTACATATCCTGCTTCTGTTAAAACTGTAGCATCAACCAGAGCTAATGGTACATTTAACATTTTAGCAATAGTTTTTGCTATTAAAGTTTTACCGGTTCCTGTTTGGCCAACCATAATGATATTACTTTTTTGAATTTCAATATCATCTTCTGTTTTTGATTGCAACAAACGTTTGTAATGATTATAAACCGCAACAGACATTACACGTTTTGTATGTTCTTGACCTATAATATACTCATCCAGAAACGCCTTTATTTGTTGTGGCTTTTTCAGCATTAATTCTGCCGAAAGATCACTATTATCAGTTTGTTTAGATTCTTCAATTACAATTCCATGAGCTTGTTCGATACAGCGATCACAAATATGTGCATCTAAACCAGCAATAAGCAAATTGGTTTCAGGTTTTTTCCTTCCACAAAATGAACATTCTAATTCTTC
>JAGLKH010000543.1 GCA_023141985.1 Flavobacteriaceae bacterium
TTTTCACCTAAAGTAAATTTGCCGTTAATGTAAAGGCTATCCATTACTTCTATAGCACTATATTGTTCTGCAAGAGCGTTTCCTCTTTTTCCAAATTCTACTAAATCTTCTTCGGTCCACCAGTTGTTTAGGTTGCCATCACCATCAAAACGTGCTCCAGAATCGTCGAAAGCATGAGAAATTTCATGACCTATTACTGCACCTATACCTCCATAGTTTACAGCTTCATCTGCGGTGTAATTATAGAAAGGCGGTTGTAGGATTGCGGCTGGAAATACTATTTCATTATTAAGAGGATTAAAATAAGCATTAACCATTTGAGGAGGCATACCCCATTCTGTTTTATCTACAGGCTCGCCAATCTCGGATAAATTCTTTTGTATTCCCCAATTTGCGACCGCCAGCATATTTTCAGCATAACTATTGCCTTCTTTCACCATCAATTCTGAGTAATCTTCCCATTCATCAGGATAAGCAATTTTAACCGTAAATTTGTCTAATTTTTCTATGGCTTTAGCTTTTGTTTCTTCACTCATCCAGTCTAATACTTTAATTCTATTTTGAAAAGCTGTAATTACATTTGCAATCATCTTTTCAGCCTTTTCCTTAGCTTCTGGCGGAAATTTAGCTTCTACATACAATTTACCTATGGCCTCGCCAACAGTATTGGTTACTGTACCAAGAGCACGTTCTTCTGCAGGACGTTGCGCTTTAGATCCATTTAATGTTTTACTATAAAATTCCCAATTGGCTTTTTCTATTTCTGTAGTCAAAAACCCTGCAGCCTGATCCAGGGTACTCCAGGTCATTAAGGTTTTTATGTCCTCTATTGATGTGGTTGTTAAA
Organism: Flavobacteriaceae bacterium; assembly: GCA_023141985.1. GTDB lineage: Bacteria > Bacteroidota > Bacteroidia > Flavobacteriales > Flavobacteriaceae > PRS1. Next base: position 847 of record JAGLKH010000543.1, read on the forward strand.
AATTCTTGAAGCGCAGCCATATATTTTGGTTGCATAACCAGAACGGTATCCAATTTCTTTTCAACTCCCATGTCACTTATAAATTTCTCCCAATTAATTGCAGGAGTCATTTCTGTAAGTTGTGCTATTGATCTGGGATTATTGAAATTACGGGCATCTCTCATTTGTACCTTATCCAATCTTGGTTCAGCTAATTGTGTTTCCATCTTTAAAACAGTTTCAGCTAACTTACGTGCACTAGTTTCATCATATTCTATAAACTGAAACATTCTTGCTATATGATCAACATATTGACCCCTAATCTCTTTAGATTTACTATCTTGATCTAAATAACGATTCCGTAGTAATCCTAACTCTGTAGCAACAACCCAAGCAGTATTCATACTACTATTATTTAAATCCGGACTAGATCCAATTCCCATAAATGGAGAGGAAACACCAACTATTGTGGCATATATCGTTTGCATGTCTTCAATGCTATTAATACTTTTAATAGCATTAAGTAGTGGTTTTATAGGTTCTATTCCAGCTTCGTTCCTGGCTACTGTATCTAACTCAGATTCAAAAACTAAGAGTGCTTTTTTTTGGTCAGTACCTTCGGCATAGGTTCCTAATTCTTTAGAAGTATTAATAATATTTAATACATCTTTTCGAGTTGATTTGCGTAAAACGCCAAACCCTCCCCATCGAGATTCGTCATCAGGAAT
>JAGLKH010000544.1 GCA_023141985.1 Flavobacteriaceae bacterium
CGGAAATTGATTTAATGAGTGTCATCCGTAATATTAATTTTCAACAAACCTACATAATTTTTTCGTTTTAAACTTTTACAAAAACGAAAAACGTTTATGAAATAGGTTCTATCTGACATAAATATCAAATGAATAATCTTTTAGAAAAAATATACAATTACAAAATTTTAAATCTTAAACTTGCATTATGTAATAGAACTTTGTAATGAGCAACTAAACAACAAAAAATCAGTGAGTTTTATGGATTTCAACATAGCATCGCTATGGTTAAATTCAAAAATACATCGAAGCTCCTGATTTGAAGTTGTTTAGGTTCGGAATAGATTTTCTATTGCATAATGCTAGTTAAATCTTAATTTGTAAATTACACCAATGAACTTTCTTGCTCACATCTACCTCTCCGGAAACAATAAAGGCATAGCAATTGGTAATTTTATTGCCGACGGTATTCGTAGTAACGATTATAAAAAATTTCCAAAAAATATACAAATAGGCATTATTTTACATAGACATATTGATACGTTTACTGATACACATAAAATTGTTAGACAAAGCACTAAACGATTACACAAAAATTATAGTCATTATTCGGGAGTTATAGTAGATATTTTATACGACCATTTTTTAGCAAAGAATTGGGAAACCTACAGCAATGTACCATTGGCTAAATATGTTGAGGAATTTTACGACACTTTAGAAGATAACTTTGAGATTTTACCAATTCGTGTACAAAAAATGATGCCTTACATGATTGCCAATAATTGGCTGTTGAGTTATGCATCTATTGATGGGATTACAAAAGTATTAGAAGGTATGAATCGTAGAACTCAAAACCGTTCTAAAATGAACCTTGCTGTAAACGAATTAGAAGAGTTTTATAAAGAATTTGAAGCTGAATTCACCTTATTCTTTAAAGAGCTTATAGAATTTTCTAAACAAAAATTAAAAGAACTACACTCACAATAAATAAACAATTATATAGATGACGTATATGAAAAAAATCATTTTAATCTTATCAATTTTTATTGCATTTGTTTCCTGCAAAAAATATTTAGTAGATGAAACCAAAAGAGGACTTATTGTAGAAAGTGCTATGGTTGTTTCTGCACGTGCAGAAGCCTCAAAAATTGGAGCTGATATTTTAAAAAAAGGAGGCAACGCTTTTGATGCAATGGCAGCAACTCAATTAGCACTTGCTGTAGCATATCCTTATGCTGGAAATATTGGTGGAGGCGGTTTTATGGTGTATAGAAAAGCAAATGGAGAGGTTGGAGCTCTCGATTACAGAGAGAAAGCACCGTTGGCAGCAACAAAAGACATGTATTTGGATGAAGATGGAAATGTTATTCCTGAGAAAAGTACATTAGGTGTTATGGCAGTTGGTGTGCCAGGGTCTGTTGCTGGTGTGTTTGCTGTTCATGAAAAATTAGGAAGTTTACCTATTGAAGATATATTAAAACCTGTTATTGAATTAGCTTATACAGGTGTTGTGGTTACAAAAAAGCAAGAAAAAAAATTAGACAATTATCAATCCTCTTTTAGAAAAGCAAATAAAGATTCTATCATTTTTGAAAAGGCCTGGAAGGAAAATGATACTATAAAATATCCAGCATTGGCCGAAACTCTAACTCGGATTATGAACAATGGTCGTGACGAATTCTATAAAGGAGAAACGGCTAAACGTTTGGTGGCATTTATACAAGAAAATGGTGGAATTCTTACCGAAGAAGATTTATCGAAATACGAGGTTGTTTGGAGAACTCCTACAACTTTTGAGTATGATGATCTAAAAATTATTTCGATGTCTCCACCATCTAGTGGTGGTATTTGTTTAGCGCAGATCATGGAAATGATCGAGCCTTACGATTTAGATAAATTTGGGCCAAATTCACTTAAAGCAATTCAAGTTATTACAGAAGCCGAACGTCGCGCTTATGCAGATAGGAGTTATTATTTAGGTGATCCGGATTTTGTGACTATTCCTGGTGAAACCCTTATTAGTAAAGACTATTTAAAAGACAGAATGGCTTCATTTTCTTTTAAAAAAGCAACTTTATCCAGCGATGTGTCTCATGGTAATGTCCAGGTTATTGAAAGTAATGAAAC
>JAGLKH010000545.1 GCA_023141985.1 Flavobacteriaceae bacterium
CAAATGGGTGCTGTTCAACCTTTAGAATTTTCTTTTTTTAAGACTAATTTAGAAACTGTATATGATAAAGAGAAAAAGTTATCATATATATTTACTCTTTTCACTGTTATAGCAATAATTATAGCTTGTTTAGGAATTTATGGTTTAGCAGTCTTTTCTATTTCAAAGAGAACAAAAGAAATTGGCATACGAAAAGTAAACGGTGCCACTATAAGTGAAATCATGTACATGCTGAACATAGTATTTGCAAAGAGGGTGCTCATTTCATTTGTAATTACCTGTCCTATAGGGTATTATTTTATGAGTAAGTGGTTGGAAGGATTTGCATTTAAAACAGCCTTAAGCTGGTGGGTATTTGCCCTGGCCGGAGGTATTACATTGATAATTGCCTTACTCACGGTGAGCTGGGAAAGTTATAAAGCAGCCACAAGAAACCCTGTCGAAGCATTAAGGGACGAGTAGTATCTTAATGGAGAGATCAAGCTGAAGGCATGATTGAAGCAACGGCTCTGTCCTTAAGACTATATATTTATTGGGTTTTGATAAAAAGAGTTCCAGAACGGAGTAGTTCGAAGTGCATAGAAAAACCTTAACAATTTATTTATTAGAAAGTTAAGGTTTTCTTGTTCTGTATCTAGTCATAAATTAGCAGGTTGCTGACTTATTAATTTCCTTTTAGTAGTGTTAGGGTTCCTGTCCAGTTATGATCTGTATGTGCGAAATTTGTAAAACTATTTGTATAACCTGATCCTATAGCTCCTAAAAATCTTCCAGTACCTCCCAAAAAAGTAAATTCGTCATCAAAATATGCTACGTAGAATGGATGAGTCCCCGGAGGATAAAGTATTACCTGGCCAGACACGGTAAACCAAAGTTCATCTCCATTGGCAGCAATAAATTTCCCATCAACGGCCCAATACTTTGCAAAATTCTCCTGATCACTTTCATCAAAATTCATACAAAAGGTCATTACAGTTGTGAATTTTCCAAGATGCGTAGCGTTTCCCCCACCTACCTGGGTATTCAAACCAATAACATCTCCTTCGCAAGCACCCATATCAATATCTCCTTCTTGTTCTGTATAGAAATTTGATTTAAACGGTACGGTTACTCCTTCAGTTTTCGGGTCTACCGAACGTTTCATTTCTGAACTTTTGAATTCATCAGAAGAAACGTCTAAAGAATCCTTATCACAAGAATTTAAAAGACATAATGCAAAAATTGCAATTAAAATTTTTTTCATAATCATATATTTAAAAGTTATTATTAAATTTTCTCTAATCAAATATGACTTAAAAAAGAATGCAGTACTTAGTTGCTATGTTGCAAATGATATAAGTTTTGGGGAATTTTTTTCAACATAATTACAATCTTATAAATTATGTTGAAAAAGTAAATTATTTGATTCTGAAAATGGAGAATCGAAAAGATAATGAATAGGACTTCATCTTGAATTAGTTTTTAGCCAAATTTAATCGATATTTAGGATTGTTTATCAAAGTTTTAAAGCGGTCTAATTTCCTTAGCGGATCCCAAAACGGATCATTTTTTAGTAATTCAACAGACAAAAAGCTATATTGTTGAAGCAGAAACTCAAGTTTTTCGATTGCTTCATCATTATTGCCAAGCATCATCAAAATCTTAGCCATATCTAACTCGCGATATACCCCTCTTAGAGCATCAATAGAGATGTTCATAAGAGACAAGGCTCTGTTACCTGCATCCAACGATTCTTTTCTCATACCCAACCCTGCATAGACAATTCCCAATGAACTATAGATTCGAGAATCATTTGGGAATTCAATTAGTTTCTCTTCTAAATCCTTTTTGGCCTTTTGGAAATTCATATTTGACTGTTTCTCGTTTAACATTTCATAGTAAATTAGCCCTAATTGTAAGGATTTTGTTAAATAGCCCTCGTGATTAACAATTAATTCATCTGGAGAAGATTCAAGGATTTGAATGGCTAAATTATATTTCCGATTCATTAATTCAGTATTACTACGGGTCATATTAATTACAGGTTCGCTAATATTTCTATTTTCATTCAATAGTGTTTGTGCCTTATTAATTTCACCGGTAATAAGATATAAGCGGGCCAAAAAAATATAATTATTGGATTCAGCCGGATTTAATTCAATGGCCGTTTTTAAATAATTCTCTGCTTCTCTATACCTTCTGAGCATAACTAAAGTCTCACCTGTAGCAAAATAACCTGCCCAGTATGATGGATTTAATAGGATAGATTTATCCATATATTCTTTAAATTTTTCAAATTGCCCCATTCTCCTGTAAACAAATCCTAACCAAGCATGCAATTGATAATTATTTGGATACTCATTTTTTAGCTCTTCCATGATCTGGATTGCTTTTGGATAGTTTAATTCAGTTCGGTAATAATATATTCCTTCTTCAAGCTTCACTTCTAGCAAGTCGGGATCAAGTGTAATAGCCTTGTCAAGATATTTTTTGATTATTTTTTTATGCTTTTCACTGCCTTCAAAATTAAACCAATATTCATTGCTTGAGGCAGAAGCCAATCCTACCCAGGCCAAGGTAAAGTCAGGATCAATCTCAACAGAACGCTGAAACATTTGGATTGCATAATGAAAATATTCTGATTGGAGACTTCTATTATGATAATCCAGCCCTTTTAAGTAGAAATCATAGGCTGTTAGGTCTGATGTTGGAACCAATTCTAGAGCTGCCCGCTCATTTGGCGTTATTTTAGCTCTTAATTCCTTGGCTACGTTTTTCGCAATTTCAGTTTGAATTTCAAAAATATCAGCCAAATCCCTGATATAATTATTCGACCATACATGACTATCAGTGTCTGCGTCTATTAATTGAGCTGTAATATTTACTTTCTGATTAGATTTTTGTGCACTTAATTCCAAAACATACTTTACGCCAAGTTCTTTCGCTATTTTAGGGATACTCTTTGTCGATTCCCTATAACCAAGCATTGTAGTTCTTGAAATAACCCGGAGTTCAGAAATCTTTGTCAAGTGATTTAAAATGGCATCCATTTGTCCATCAGCAAAGTATTGATTCTCTTTTTCATCACTCAGACTGATACAGGGTAGTACTGCAATAGATTTGTCTCTTAGCGTACTTTCTGTAGTTTTGTTTGTCAAATTACCCCCTGAATAAGAATTAATAAGATATGAAATTACAATTAGGGATGTAAGAACCAATGTGGAAATTGATACAATTCTAAATATGGAAGATTTTTGATGATGTGATACTGAATCTATCGAATTATTTTTTGAATCAAATGTTACTATATTATTATATTTTGCTTCACCAGGAGGGAAACCGTAGAATTTATGAAAACATTTGCTAAAATAACTAGGGCTGCCAAATCCTACTCTATAAGCAATCTCTGAGCTAGTAGCAATATCTTCTTTCAGCATTAGCATTGCTTTTTCAAGCCTGTATTCACGGATATACCTGCTGGCGGATTTACCCTTAATTATTTGAAGTTTACGGTGCAAATTGGATCTGCTCATTCCCAACTTTTTTGCCAATTCCTTTACACTAAATTGTTCATTCCCAAGGTTGTCCTCAATGAGATGAGTAACCTTTTTAATAAATA
>JAGLKH010000546.1 GCA_023141985.1 Flavobacteriaceae bacterium
GCTACTTTATCTTCATCAAGAATATCTTCTGTTTCTCTAATCACGCGAGATAAAATTTCTTTTAAATCATTATTTAAATCAATATCATCATCTGCTATCATATTTAAAATGGCTTTGTCCTGTGCTCTTCCTCTTATCATAGCTTCATTGTAGCCTATATTTTCATTGAAAGTTACCAACGAATATTTTGAAGAATACTCATTAGGAAAATGCTGTTCGAAATCCATTTCCAATTTACGTTTTTTCTGAAATATAGGGTTTGCTACATGATCTCGCATTTCAAAGAAGTTATCAATTGCTAAATCAGCAATAGCATCTGTATCTTTTTTACGTGTTTTTTCGTAGGTTTTAAATACGGTTTCCCAATTCCCCTCGTGTTGGTCTAAAATTTCATCAAAAACCACAACATCTTCAAATGATGCATTCATGCCTTGTCCGTAAAATGGCACAACAGCATGAGCTGCGTCTCCCATTAACAGTGTATTTCCTTTGTAATGCCAAGGCGAACATTTTACGGTTCCTAATGCTGATTCTGGATTATCGAAGTAATCCTCGATTAGGTTCGGCATCAATTCCAAAGCATCAGGAAATTCTTTTTGAAAGAATTCTGTAACTATTTCTGGAGTTGTTAAATTATTGAAATTGTATTTACCTTCATCATGATTTAAGAACAGCGTCACAGTAAAACTACCATCTAAGTTTGGTAAAGCAATTAGCATAAAGTCACCTCGAGGCCAAATATGTAATGCATTCTTGTAGGTTTTGTACTCACCAGTTTCAGTTGGTAAAATACTTAATTCTTTATAGCCATGAGTCAAATAATTTTGTGAAAAGCTGAATAAGAATTTCTTTCCTAAATAGTAGCTTTTTCTCAATACAGATCCTGCACCATCTGTTCCTATTATGATGTCTGCATCTTCAATGAATTCGTTTTTCGTTTCATAATCATAGAAATTTGCTGTAGTTTTTTCAAAATTTACTGAAGTGCATTTTTTATTGAAGTGAATTGTCACATTTTTTAAAGCTTCCGCCTCATCCAGCAACAAAGCATTTAATCCACCTCTTGAAATGGAGTTAATGTATTCATGTTCTCGACCACTATAATTAGATAACATTGTGTTGCCTTTTTTGTCGTGTAACATACGACCATTCATAGAAATACATAGAGGTTCAACCTTATCTTGAATTCCAACTAATTTCATGGCTTTTATGCCACGATTTGAAAAGGCAAGATTGATAGATTTCCCAGCACTAATGTCAACTTTTCTTAAATCTTGACGTTTTTCAAATGCAGTGACATTATAGCCTCGTTGCCCTAAACGTAATGCTAATAGTGAACCGCAAAGTCCTGCTCCAATAATTAGTATGTTCTCTTTAGCCCCTCCTAAATCCTCTCCAGAGGGGAGGACTTCTTTATTTAGCTCATTCATTATATAAAATTGTTTTCAATTTTTCAACCATATTATAAATATCTTGAAATGTATTATACAAAGGCACTGGAGCACATCGAATGACGTCAGGTTCTCTCCAATCACTAATTACTCCTGCTTTAGTCAATTTATCATGTAAGCTTTTATCAG
>JAGLKH010000547.1 GCA_023141985.1 Flavobacteriaceae bacterium
GACTAAATACTTAGATTCACTTTCTGGTGAGAAAGTATTTAACATTGGTATTGCAGATTATACCTATAAAGAGGTAAAGGAAAAATCAATGAATCTTGGTCTTGACCTTAAAGGAGGAATTAGTGTAATTCTTCAAATTCAAGTTGATGATATTTTAAAAGGATTAGCAAACGATAGTAAAGATCCGGTTTTTAGAAAAGCATTGGACGATGCTAAAGAAATCCAAAAAAACAGTCAGAACACATATGTAGAAGATTTTTTTGTAGCTTTTGATGCTATTAAAGGTGATACCAAATTGGCTTCGCCAGATATTTTTGCGAATAGAACATTAAGCGATGAGATCACGTTTAATATGACTGATGATGAGGTGCAGCCAATCTTAAAAAGAAAGATTGATGAGTCTATTGTTTCAGCATTCGAAGTGTTGCGAAAACGTATTGATCAATTTGGGGTTACACAACCAAACATACAACGTTTAGGGACTTCTGGACGTATTTTGGTGGAATTACCGGGAGTTAAAGATAAAAAACGTGCTACCGAATTAATTACAACGACCGCACAATTAGAGTTTTGGGATGCTTATAAAGGGGAAGAATTCTTACCATTTATAGTTCAAGCTAATGAAACCTTAAAAAGCATTGTAGATGTTAAGCCTGAAACAGAAGAAGTAGAATCGCAAGATTTAGAAGAGAATAACCAAATTGAAGCACTTTTAGGAGATACTACAACTGATTCTACTTCAGTAACAGCAGTAAATCCTTTAATAGATTTAATAAAAGGCCAAGGTTACCCGGGTGGACCTATTATAGCCCTTTTTGATGCCAAAGACAAACAAACGGTTACAGATTATTTAAATAAACCAGAGGTAAGAGGCTTATTAACTCCAGAACAACGTTATGTAAAATTTGTTTGGGGAATTCAACCAAAAGATAGTGAATTAATAGAATTGTATGCTTTAAAAGGTAATAGAGATAATAAACCACAATTAAGTGGTGCTGTTATAACTGATGCTCGTCAGGCCTATTCACCAACCGGACAACCAACTGTAAGTATGCAAATGAATAGTAAAGGCGCCAAAGTTTGGGAAGAAATGACAGGAAAAGCATTTAATCAAAGTAGCCAAATTGCTATTGTTTTAGATGACATTGTGTATTCTGCACCAGGTGTAACTACAGGAGCGATTTCGGGGGGTAGTTCTGAGATTTCGGGATCATTTACGTTGAACGAAGCGATCGATTTAGCTAATGTTTTAAGAGCTGGTAAATTACCTGCTTCAGCTGAAATTGTTGAAGCCGAAGTTGTTGGTCCTTCATTGGGTCAAGAGGCTGTTGAAAGCGGAATGAAGTCATTCTTAATTGCATTAACATTAGTGTTAATTTGGATGCTGTTTTATTATGGTAAGTCTGGTATCTTTTCGGATATCGCATTAATGTTGAATATCTTATTAATATTTGGTGTGCTTTCTGGTTTAGGAGCTGTATTAACACTTCCCGGAATTGCAGGTATAGTGCTTACCATTGGTATTGCTGTAGATGCCAATGTTCTTATTTACGAGCGTATTCGTGAGGAGTTAACCAAAGGAAAAGGGCAAAAAGAAGCTATTAAAGATGGATTTAGTAATGCATTATCTTCAATTTTGGATGCCAACATTACAACAGGTTTAACAGCATTGATTTTATTTGTTTTTGGAACAGGCCCAATTAAAGGATTCGCTACAACCTTATTAATAGGTATTGTTACCTCGTTATTTACAGCAATATTTATTTCTCGTTTACTTATAGATTGGTATGTAAATAAAGGTGGAAAGTTAGATTTTTCAACGGCTGTTACAAAAGGATTATTTAGAAATATTAAAATAGATTTCTTGAGAAAACGTAAGTTTGCTTATGTCGTTTCTGCGCTAATTATTTTGGGAGGTTTAGGATCGTTGTTTACTACAGGGTTAGATGAAGGTATTGATTTTGTTGGAGGACGAACATATACAGTTCGTTTTGCTCAAGATGTAAGCACAGAAGAAGTTAAAGGCGCTGTAGTTGCAGTTTTTGGAAGTGCGGAGATTAAAACTATTGGAAGTGCTAATCAATTAAAAATATCTACAAAGTATAAGATTGATGAAAACTCAATAGAGATTGATAATGAAGTACAAAGAAAATTGTATGAGTCTTTAGATTCATTTTTACCTGACGGCTTAAATTATGACAATTTTTCTAATCCTGAAAGTACAGTTGGAATTATGTACTCTGGAAAAGTAAGCCCATCCATTGCAGATGACATTAAAAAATCTTCAGTTTGGGCAATCTTAGGATCGTTAATTGTAGTATTCCTTTATATCTTATTGCGCTTTAAGAAATGGCAATTCTCTCTTGGTGCTGTAGCTGCTGTATTCCATGATGTATTAATAGTATTAGGTGTATTCTCTATTACCTGGAGGTTTATGCCATTTAGTATGGAAATTGACCAAGCCTTTATCGCAGCTATTTTAACGGTAATTGGATACTCGTTAAATGATACTGTGGTAGTGTTCGATAGAATTAGAGAATTCTTGAATGAACATACTAGTTGGGAATTTGATAGAACGGTTAATGTGGCTTTAAACAGTACTTTAAGTAGAACATTAAATACGTCTTTAACTACATTGGTAGTATTATTGGCAATGTTTACTTTAGGTGCAGATTCGCTTAGAGGATTATTGTTTGCTTTAATTGTAGGGGTTATAGTTGGTACATATTCTTCTGTGTTTATTGCAACACCAATTATGCATGATTCAATTAAAAAGTTAGACGAAAAAAAGAAAAAGTAAAACACTTTCTTTTT
>JAGLKH010000548.1 GCA_023141985.1 Flavobacteriaceae bacterium
AAAAGATGTAACTTTCTGAAAAAATATAAGATGAGAGCTTTATTAATGGTTCTGGTTGTTTTGTTGTTTAGTTTAAGTTGTAAAAGAAATAAAATAGCGGAAGTACCAAAAGAGGATATCCAATTAAGACATATTCACGACACTATAGGATTTGCACAGTATGATTGGCAAATGGATTCTATTTATAGTAGATTACATATTAAGGACAGTCCAAATGATTTAAATTGGAAAGCAGCGATATGTCCACATGACGATTATAAATATGCCGGACGTTTGTATTACGAATCATTAAAAGGCATAAATGCCCCAAACATAATTTTAATTGGCGTAGCACATCGAGCAAGAAATTTTAACCTTCAAGACAAGATTATTTTTGGAGATTTTACACATTGGCAATCTCCATATGGCATGCTAAAGGTATCTTCAATAAATGATGAAATCGTTAAAAAATTACCGACTGATGTTTATGTGGTTCATGATAGTATGCAAGTTTTAGAACATTCTTTGGAAGCCATAGTTCCTTTTTTACATAAAAAAAATCGCACTATTGAAATAGTTCCTATTCTTGTGCCTTACATAAATTATCAAACTATTGATAAAATAAGTATTGATTTGGCAAATGTTGTAAATGGTATTTTAAAAGATAAAAATTGGGAGTTTGGTAAGGACTTAGCTGTTGTGATATCTAATGACGCTGTGCATTATGGAGATGAAGAATGGAGTGCTGATTTATCACCTTTTGGTACAGATGATGAAGGTACAGAAAAAGCACGACAACAAGACTTGGAGATTATAGATAAGTGTTTAACACAAGACATAAGTAATACTAAGATTAAGAAATTTACTGAGTACACAGTTAAACAAGAAGACTATAAAGAATATAATTGGGTTTGGTGTGGTAGATACTCAGTGCCTTTTGGATTAGCGTTTGCTAATAAGCTTAATTTGTTAGTAAACAATGAAGCACTAAAAGGAACATTTATAGAGTACCAATCTAGTATAGACCATAAGTTAATTACTGTTGAAGATTTAGGAATGGGAACTACAGCTATTGCGACACAAAGACATTGGGTTGCTTATGCGAGTATTAGATACGAATAACTAATCTTGAGACGTTGTATTAGTGAATGTTATTCTATCACCGACTTCAATAGACCATTTTTTCGTTAAGCCTGAATTAATCTCTAAAACATATTGTGCAGGATATAAAGAAGACAAAGAGGTTTCATCAACAGGTTTCGCGTTTTCTTGAATACTTACTATAAGTCTATCTTTATCTAAATAGATAATATCTAAAGGAATATAAGTGTTCTTCATATAAAACGAACGCATTCTCATATCTGGAAAAATAAATAGCATTCCTCTATCATTTTGCATAGCATGGCGATGCATCAAGCCTGTTTGTGTATCATAATCACTCTCTGCAATTTCTATATCAAATTGTGTAATTATAGTATCTGAAGTAGATTTAAATACCGTGAGTTCGCCTTCCTTTTTAAATTCAATTTTTATAGGCTCAACTATCTTTTGTTCTTCTTTGCATGAAGTAAAAACAACAAAGTAACTTAAAGCAATACCTATAAATACTTTTAAAGGTTTAAAAACCATTTTAATTTATTGAGTTATAGATTTTGAAGGTTTGAACATAAAATACAATCCAATTAGTATAAATGGAATGCTTAATACTTGTCCGGTGTTTAGCCCTAAAATCCAATCTTCACGACCAGTTACTTGTTCAATTTTAAACTGTTCTACAAATAATCGTACTGTCATTAGAAGCACTAAAAACAACCCAAAAAGAAATCCTGTTTGTTTACTTTTAGTAGTTTTCCAATATAAAAACCAAAGAATTAAGAATACAAACACGTAACCAAAAGCTTCATATAATTGTCCTGGATGTCGTGCTACGTTATCGAAATCTTTAAATACTACTGCCCAAGGCAAAGATTCATCTGCTGGTTTCCCTATCATTTCAGAATTAAAAAAGTTTCCTATTCTAACAAAGATCGCACCCAATGCTACAGGAATTACAACACGATCTAAAATCCAAACTACAGATTTTTTTAATATTTTTTTATTGTATAAATACATAGAGATTATCATACCAATAGCTGCGCCATGACTTGCTAAACCTCTAAATCCAGTGAATGCAAACCCACCTTTAAATTTAAATGGAAGAAATATGCTAAAAAAATC
>JAGLKH010000549.1 GCA_023141985.1 Flavobacteriaceae bacterium
ACATTAAACTCTAAAGTGTCTTTTTTTATCGTAACAGGTGCTCTCGATTTTATAAGTACTTCATCTAAAGCATTAGCATCTGTTTTTAGATTAATAGTGCTTAATGAAATTTCAGATTTGTCTATAATTACATTTTGAAAATGTGTACGATAACCCACATAAGAGATATAAAGATTTAAACTCTTATCTGTTGTTTTGCTTTCTAAAGAAAACTTTCCATTTTTATCTGAAATAGTATACGTAACTAACGAACTATCCTTAACACGCTCTAAATAAATAGTTGCCGATTCTAAAGCAGTTTTTTCGGTGTCGGTTACTAAAGTTCCTGAAATTTTAAATGGTTTAGTTTGTGCAAAAGATACTGTTACACAGAAAAGTACAAATACAAAAAAGTAATGTTTCATGTATATATGTTGATGATTATCAGTTTTTTAAAAAACGAAGATAATTTAGTTTTTGTGTGAATTTTCTTAAAAAAAGTATAAAGTTTCTTAAAAAATTATTTTTTTCGCATATACACACTTACAGGTACGCCATGAAAATCAAAGTGTTCGCGTAGTTTATTTTCAAGAAACCGTTTATAAGGCTCCTTTACGTATTGTGGTAAATTACAGAAGAATGCAAACTGTGGTTGTGGTGTTGGCAGCTGCATTATATACTTAATCTTAACAAACTTTCCTTTATACGCCGGTGGAGGGTTATTTTCTATTATTGGAAGAAGAATCTCGTTAAGTTTGCTTGTTTTAATACGCTTTGAACGGTTTTTATAAACTTCAACTGCTGTTTCAATAGCTTTAAAAATACGTTGCTTGGTCAATGCAGAGATGAATACAATGGGTACATCAGTAAACGGTTCGATTTGTTGTCTAATATATTTTTCGAAATCTTTGGTGGTTTTGTTATCTTTTTCGACCAAATCCCATTTGTTCACCAATATAACAATACCTTTTCGGTTGCGCTCCGCCAGCCAAAAAATGTTTTGCACCTGTCCGTCAAAACCACGAGTAGCATCAAAAACCAACAAACACACATCGCTATGCTCTATGGCTCTAACACTTCGCATTACAGAGTAGAATTCTAAATCTTCTTTAACTTTAGCTTTTCGGCGTATTCCAGCCGTATCAACCAAATTAAACTCAAACCCAAAACGATTGTATTTGGTGTCGATTGAATCTCGAGTAGTACCTGCAATGTCTGTTACAATATATCTTTCTTCGCCTATTAAGGCATTTATAAAGGAAGATTTCCCGGCATTTGGACGACCTACAACAGCAAATCGTGGTAATTCATCTTCTTCTACTTCTTCCTTTTCCGGTAAAGCTTCTACTAAGGCATCCAGTAATTCTCCTGTTCCGCTTCCATTAATACTTGCTATATTAAAATAATCTCCGAGACCTAAAGAATAAAACTCTACAGCATCTTCGGCTCTCTTATTATTATCTACTTTATTAACCACTAAAAAAACGGGTTTATTAACCTTACGAAGTAGTTTAGCAACATCCTCATCCATTCCAGTCACTCCAGTTTCTACATCTACCATAAAAATAATGGCATCGGCTTCTTCTATTGCCAATTCTACTTGTTTATCAATTTCGGCTTCAAAAACATCATCACTTCCAAGAACATAACCTCCAGTATCTATAAGCGAAAATTCTTTACCGTTCCAATCACACTTTCCATAATGGCGATCTCTGGTTACACCACTAACGGCATCAACAATCGCTTCCCGACGCTGAATTAAGCGATTAAAAAAAGTAGATTTTCCAACATTTGGACGTCCGACTATGGCAACTATATTACTCATGAATTTTTAATTGGCTGCAAAGGTAGTGTTTACAATCTGAAGAAAAAACTGTATTTTAACACACTTTAAAAAAACTTACATGTCATTATCGAATGAAATTGTCTTAAGACCAAGATTCAAAATTGAATTAAAAAAAAGTAATGATGAAGCACTTCAATATTTTGACGATGCAAAAAAATCACAAAAAGAGTTTATTATTAATCGTGTTGATGATCATGTGTTTATAAAGATTCCCAGAGAAAAACAACACTTTTGGTCACCACAATTACATTTAGAGATTAATGAAGTTGATGAAACCACAAGTACGCTTCATGGTTTATTTGGGCCTAATCCAACCGTTTGGACACTTTTTATGTTTTTGCATTTTTTTGTTGCTGTGCTCTTTATTGGATTTGGTGCCTGGGCTTACTCCAATTGGTCTTTAGAAAACTCTTATGGTTTACAATTAGCTGTCATGGTATTAATGATTGTATTATGGTTTGCATTGTATTTTGCCGGGCGAATAGGAAGAAAAACCGG
The DNA here is from genome assembly GCA_023141985.1 of Flavobacteriaceae bacterium. GTDB lineage: Bacteria > Bacteroidota > Bacteroidia > Flavobacteriales > Flavobacteriaceae > PRS1. The sequence continues at coordinate 2,324 of JAGLKH010000549.1, forward strand.
AAGACCGGAAATGAATACTTTATATCAATTTATGAATGAAACACTTAATCTGTAATATACTGAAGACCGAAGACTGAAGACTG
>JAGLKH010000055.1 GCA_023141985.1 Flavobacteriaceae bacterium
TTAGTGATTATTACGATGTAAATCTAAAAAAATTGAATGCTAAAGCTATAGAAAAAAAAGGCGTAAAAATGATTAATCTTGATTTAAGAACTCCTAATTTATCAGAAAGCTTACCAACAGATATTGATTATATTTTCCATTATTCGGCACAACCCGGAATTTCAGCAACATCTACATTCGAAGATTATTTTAGCAACAATTTTATAGCCACAAAAAATTTGATAGACTACGCATTGGTTTGTAATAATTTAAAGTTGTTTGTAAATATTGCTACCTCTTCAATTTATGGGTTAGAGGCTACTTTTACAGAAGATGTTGCTCCAAAACCTGCTTCGTATTATGGGGTAACAAAACTGGCTGCAGAGCAGTTAGTACTTCAAAAAAGTAGAGAGCAACTACTTAAAGCCTGTTCTTTAAGATTATATTCGGTTATTGGACCTAGAGAGCGTCCTGAAAAAATGTACACCAAACTTATTGCCTGTGCTTTTAATGATGAGGTGTTTCCCCTTTATGAAGGAAGTGATAAGCACTTGCGTAGCTTTACATACGTTGGAGATATTGTTGATGGTGTTGTGAGTGTTATTGACAAAGAAGACATTGTAAATGGCGAAATATTCAATTTAGGAACAGAAATAGAGCATACTACGCAAGAAGGTATTGAAACGGTCGAAGAAATATTAGGCAAAAAGATTAAGATAAATATTATCCCTAAACGCGCAGGAGACCAGTTACGTACTAAAGCTAATATCGATAAGGCCAGACGATTATTAAATTATAATCCCAAAACCACCTTATTACAAGCTGTAAAAGAACAGGTAAATTGGTATAAGGAGAATTTTTTATAAATTCAATAAAATTTCAGCAGCAACAAAAGGTGTAGTCTTGTTTGTTTGGATAAGCTGAAGTTGATGTTTAAGTTCTTTTTTTATTGCCGGACGGTTAAAAAAATCTGATTTTAATTGTTCTTCAATAGTTTGAATGAGCCAAAATTTATTTTGCTGTTTGCGTTTGGTTTCAAAAAAGTTATTTTTCTTTGTAAGAGTTACATATTTTAAAATCATTCCCCAAATTTCATTTATGCCTTCTTGTTGCAAAGCACTGCATAAAGATACTCCAGGTTTCCATTTAGAGTCTTTTTCCGGATAGAGGTGAAGTGCTCTGTTAAATTCAACCTTCGCAAGTTTTGCACGTTTAATATTGTCCCCATCTGCTTTATTAATAACAATAGCATCAGCCATTTCAATGATTCCTCGCTTTATGCCTTGCAATTCATCACCTGCTCCTGCAAGTTTCAATAATAAAAAGAAATCTACCATACTATGTACAGCAGTTTCGCTTTGTCCAACACCAACAGTTTCAATAATAATAATATCAAAACCTGCTGCTTCACAAAGAATAATAGTTTCACGTGTTTTTCTGGCAACACCACCAAGCGATTCTCCGGAAGCCGAAGGACGTATAAATGCATTTTCATCTTTTACCAATTCCTCCATTCTGGTTTTGTCACCAAGAATACTTCCTTTAGTTAATGTACTGCTTGGATCAATAGCAAGAACAGCAACTTTCTTTCCCAAGCCAGTTAAATGCTTTCCAAATGTTTCAATAAAAGTGCTTTTACCAACTCCGGGAACTCCTGTAACACCAATTCTTAATGAATTATTGGATTTTGGTAAACAGGCTTTAATTATCGTATTAGCTTTTTCTAAATGCTTTAAATTTTTACTCTCTACCAAAGTAATTGCACGACTTAAGGCTGTAATATCTCCTTTTAAAATTCCGTTAATAAGATCTTGAACACCAGGTTGAGTTTTACGTTTCCCTTTTATTTTAGAAATCGTTTTGCTACTGGTAACTTCTGGTGGAGAAACCCCTTCTTGTTCTTTTAAAGCTGACTTATGTAATTTTTTATTTACCACTAATTCACTAATATTCTTTTAAACCTAAAACTGTTTATTGCTAACTGAATACTGCGACTGTAAACTGCGACTGTAAACTGCTAACTATTTCAAAGGAACAACAATTTTTGTTTTATCCCAAGCCATGGTTAAAGATAAGTTATCCGTCGAATTATCAAAAGCAATTGTAAATTGTTCTACTGTACTTTCAAGAGATTGGACCGGAACGTCAATGTTTATTACATCAAATTCAGGTTCACGCATAGCTTGCATAGCCTCATTAACTCCCCATGGATATTGTTTAGAATTAAAAATAATACGCCAGGACTCTTTATTTGGAATAGTCCACAATGTATATTTCCCGGCAGATAAATAATCGTTTCCAATTTTTAGAACTTGGTTAGTTTCAAAAGTTGTAGCCTCGTTAGCTCCTGTACGCCATACTTTATTATAAGCAACTAAACCTCCAAAAATATGGCGTTCGCGTTTAGAAGGCCTGTTGTAAAACACTTCAAGCTCTAAATCGTTAAGCTTAAACTCAACTGTATCCTTTGGGCTCAAAGGTTTTTTAAAAATATTTCCATTGGTATAAGCGTAAATAAATATACCGGCAGCTACAATTACTAACAGAAAAATAACGCGTTTTAAAAATAGATTCATTGTACAAAATTAGATGTTGTAAAGATAATTATTAAGCATTGCTTTTTTTTAAAGAAACGTTAATTTGTATGTCTTTGTTTTATTTAAGCAAAAAAATAATTACCTTTTTTGCAACATCCACTTTTTAGTGTCGTCTTTAAGTTGAACCTAACTAAAACCAAAGGTGAATTCATTTACAATTGACATTGTAGAAAAATGCAAACAAAACGATCGTAAAGCACAATTAAAGCTGTATAATCAGTATTGCGACGGTATGTTTGTTGTAGCAAAACGTTTTGTAAAGGACACTCTTGAAGCTGAAGATATCGTACAAGAGTCCTTCATTAAGGCATTTGCAAAACTACATCAATATAAAGCTGAAGTTACATTTGGTGCATGGTTAAAACGTATCGTTATTAATAAAAGTATCGACTTACTTAAATCTAAAAAACAACACATGTTGGAATTAGATGAAGTGCACTTAAAAGTTGTCGATTCCGGTTATGAAGACGAATGGTTGGTTGATGATGCAATTACTTTAGACGAAGTAAAAGATGCAATTAGTAAGTTACCGGATAAGTACAGGTATGTTGTGATGATGTTTTTAGTTGAAGGTTATGACCACCAGGAAATAGCCGAAGTATTAAACATTACTGAAGTCGC
>JAGLKH010000550.1 GCA_023141985.1 Flavobacteriaceae bacterium
ATGTGTGGAATTGTATGTGCATTCGATTTAAAACAAAAATCAGATAAATTAAGACCTCAAATATTAGAAATGTCTAAAAAAATAAGACATCGAGGACCGGACTGGAGTGGAATTTATAGTGATAATAAAGCAATTTTAGCTCATGAGCGTTTGGCAATTGTAGATCCAGCTTCTGGAAAGCAACCTTTGTTTACAAAAGATAAAAAATTAATATTGGCAGCAAATGGCGAAATATATAATCATAGAGAATTACGCAAGCAATTTGATGGCAAATATAATTTTCAAACCGAATCCGATTGTGAAGTTATTTTAGCTTTATACCAAAAAAAAGGTGCAGCTTTTTTAGATGAAATGAATGGCATTTTTGGGTTTGCAATCTACGATGTAGAGAAAGACGAATACTTTGTAGCAAGAGACCATATGGGAATTATTCCGTTATATATTGGTTGGGATCAACATGGAACTTTTTATGTTGCTTCAGAACTAAAAGCATTGGAAGGACATTGTACTAAGATTGAATTATTTCCTCCGGGTCATTACATGTCAAGTAAAGATGGACAATTTGTAAAATGGTATCATAGAGAATGGATTGAGTACAACGCTGTAAAAGATAACGAAACAAGTATTAAAGAGTTAAAAGAGGCATTAGAAGCAGCAGTTCATCGTCAATTGATGAGTGATGTGCCTTATGGTGTGTTATTATCTGGAGGATTAGATTCTTCAGTAACTTCTGCTATTGCTAAAAAATATGCTGAAAAACGTATTGAATCTAACGATACTAAAGCAGCATGGTGGCCACAACTACATTCATTTTCTGTTGGTTTAGAAGGCTCACCGGATTTGGCTGCTGCACAAAAGGTTGCGGATCATATTGGAACAGTACATCACGAAATAAAGTTTACTATTCAGGAAGGCTTAGATGCAATTCGTGATGTAATCTATAATCTTGAAACTTATGATATAACAACAATTAGAGCCTCTACACCAATGTATTTAATGGCAAGAGTTATAAAATCTATGGGGATTAAAATGGTACTTTCTGGCGAAGGAGCCGATGAACTTTTTGGAGGTTATTTATATTTTCATAAAGCCCCAAACTCGCAAGAGTTTCATGAAGAAACGGTTCGTAAACTTAGCAAATTGCATATGTACGATTGTTTGCGAGCTAACAAAAGTTTAGCTGCTTGGGGAATAGAAGGTCGTGTCCCTTTTCTCGATAAGGAATTTATGGATGTCGCGATGCGTATCAATCCAAAAGACAAAATGATTAATGGTGAGCGTATGGAGAAATGGGTAATTCGTAAAGCTTTTGAAGATATGTTACCGGAAAGCGTTGCATGGCGACAAAAAGAACAATTTAGTGATGGCGTAGGTTACAGTTGGATAGATACCTTAAAAGAAGTAGTTGCAACAGAAGTTACTGACGAACAATTAGCAAATGCGAAGTATAAGTTTCCTTTGCAGACACCTACATCTAAAGAAGAATTTTATTATCGTTCTA
>JAGLKH010000551.1 GCA_023141985.1 Flavobacteriaceae bacterium
TGAAGGGAGGAACAAGTGGCAGGTACATTTTTTTAAATTTACAATATGAATCTGAAGGGAGGAGCTGGTTTATAGATTTGTTCTATTTATGAGATTCCTGCCTTCGCAGGAATTTATTATATTCGTAAATGAATATACCATGGAGATAAAAACCCCAATCATACCACAAAAACAAACTTTTGCCAAAGTAGAAGGACCACATGAACTTAACTTAGAAGCCATTTGTGTATTTGCCGCTATTGGTTTTTTTTTAGATCAGGATACCTATTGGAAAGATGAAAAAATTTTAAGTCCTGCCTCTAAACATACTCTAGACGAGTCGAGAAAATTATTAAATTCTAAGTCTTGGTTTAATTGGTATTATTTGCCTCGTGATATTACTTTTGATCAGGCTTTAGAAGAGTTTACTACTTTGTTTGAACAAATAGTTAAAGAACAAACTCAAGATAAAAAAGTGATTCTGCCTTTATCGGGAGGCATAGACAGTAGAACTCAAGCTGTCGCTCTTAAAAGGAATAATGCAGATGTATTTGCTTATAGTTATCAATTTGAAAATGGATATGCAGAAACTAAAATTGCCAAACAAATTGCTAAAGCTTGTCAGTTTGAATTTAAAGACTATACCATACCAAAAGGCTATTTATGGAATGAAATTGATACACTCGCTAAATTAAATAATTGTTTTTCCGATTTCACAGCACCTCGGCAAATGGCAATTTATAATGAGTTTCAAAAAATGGGAGATGTCTTTTCATTAGGGCATTGGGGTGATGTGCTATTCGATTCTTTTAATCTTCCTGAATTATCTAAAGACGCACAAGTAGACGTTTTAGTTAATAAATTGCTTAAAAAAGGCGGATTGGAATTGGCTTCAAAATTGTGGGAAGCCTGGAATTTGCCAGATAATTTCGAAGCTTATTTTAGAGCTCGAATATCCAAACTACTTAAAGGTATTGAAATTAAAGATACCAATGCCAAATTAAGAGCTTTTAAATCGATGTATTGGGCACCGCGTTGGACTTCAGTAAATCTCTCCATATTTAGTGCAGTAAAGCCAATAACATTGCCATATTATGACCATAGAATGTGCAAATTTATTTGTACTGTACCGGAAGAATACTTAATAAACAGGCAATTACAGATCGCATATATTAAAACAAAAGCACCGGAATTAGCTAAGATTACCTGGCAGGATCAACGTCCTTTTAATTTGAACAATTTTCATTTAAACAGGGCACCTTATAATTTACCTTATAGAATTTCTAATAAAATAAAACGAATGCTTAAAAAAGCCATTGGTCAAGGGTACATTCAACGTAACTGGGAATTACAATTTGTAGGAAAGGAGAATGAGGAAAAGTTAAAAGATCAACTCTTTAATAATAACCTTGAAGATCTTGTTCCTAAAGCTATGGTTAAAGATTATTATGATCTATTTTTAAAGGATGATAAAGTTCAACATGCACATCCCATAAATATATTATTAGTGTTATCTAAATTTAACCAAATGAGTAAAAATGAATAAGAGAATAAAGATCTTATTTACCATCCCAAATTTTGATACTGCCGGCAGTGGTAAAGTGGTTTATGATTTGGTAAAAGGTTTAGATAAATCAATCTTTGAACCCGAAATATGTTGTTTTCATAATAAGGGGGAATTCTTTAAAACCATTCAGGAATTAGGAGTTAAAATCCATTTGTTTCAATTTGCAACCCCTTACCGGCCTTTTATAACATTTCCATTTAGAGTTTTGAAGATATATCGGTTTTTTAAAAGCAATCGATTTGATGTGATCCATTCCTGGCATTGGAGTTCGGATATTTCTGAACCTCTCGCATCGAAGTTTGCAGGCATTCCTTTTGTTTATACTA
>JAGLKH010000552.1 GCA_023141985.1 Flavobacteriaceae bacterium
CTCATAAAAATGATGCAATAAAGCTTTCCATTGGTTATATTCTTCAGATTTTCTAAATCCTATTTCGTGATCTTCTATAGTTTCCCAATTCACTAACAATACATATTTATCTTCTTGTTCAATGCATTTTTTCAGTTGATGAGATATGTATCCATTCTTAGATGAAATGATATCTTTCGCTTTACCAAAACTGATTTCAAACTCTGTTGAAAGTCCTTTTTTTATATTTAAAATGGCTACTTCTAAAATCATACGATACTTCTTTCAAGGATTTTTCGAGGTTGATAATTTTGGGTAACTTCTGCAATTGCTTTAATATGTTCCGGATTTGTACCACAACAGCCTCCAATAATATTTATTAAACCATCTTGTAAATAATCTTCAATTAATAGTTGCATTTGCTTTGGAGTTTGATCGTATTCTCCAAAAGCGTTAGGTAATCCGGCATTTGGATGAGCTGAAGTAAAAAACTCCGTTTTTTGAGATAAGCGCTGCAAATACGGTTTTAATTGTTCTGCTCCAAGGGCACAATTTAATCCGACGCTTAACAAAGGAATATGAGAAATGGATGTTAAAAAAGCTTCAACCGTTTGCCCGGAGAGTGTTCTGCCAGATGCATCTGTAATAGTTCCCGATACCATTATTGGAATGTCAATATTACGTTGATCTTTAACTTCGTCTATCGCAAATAACGCCGCTTTTGCATTAAGTGTATCAAAAATAGTTTCAACTAACAAAACATCGACACCTCCATCAATTAAAGCTTCCACTTGTTCTTTATATGCAATACGTAATTCTTCAAAAGTAATAGCGCGATATTCTGGCTTATCTACATCAGGAGAAAGACTGGCAGTTTTATTTGTTGGCCCAATACTTCCTGCTACAAATCGTTGTTTGTTTGGGTTTTGTTTAGTGAATTCTTCTGCTACTTGTTTTGCGATTTTAGCTGATTCGTAGTTTAGCTCATATACTAAATCTTCCATATTATAATCTGCCATAGCAATGCTTGTTCCAGAAAATGTGTTGGTTTCTACAATATCTGCACCAGCTTCAAAATATTTACGATGTATATCGGCAATAGCTTTGGGCTGTGTAAGAGATAACAAATCGTTATTCCCTTTTAACGATGTTGGATAATCTTTAAAACGCTCTCCTCTGAAATCTTCTTCAGAAAAATTATAACGTTGAAGCATGGTTCCCATAGCACCATCGAGTACTAAAATGCGTTTTTGTATGGCTTGATAAATTTTTGACATTTTTTGATAATTTATATCAATATGTCATCAGGAAAGTAAGAAAAATTACTCTGGTTATCTGTCTTTAGATACCGAAACTATTTCAGTATAAAGTAGAATGTAGCACCTTCTTTAAAGTAAAGGGTTGCTAAGGTTTCATAGGGTCTTTTCCCTCCACCTTTCGTGATAACAATCAATACGTTTGTGAACTTGTGTGCAAATAAAAGAATTAATTTTTCATTTACATAATTTTAACCCGATTTATTCAAATAAACTGGAGGATAAGTAGCGGTCTCCTCTATCGCAAATAATAGTTACAATAACACCTTTATCTAATTTTTCGGCTACCTTTAATGCACTTGCTACTGCTCCACCACTACTCATTCCGGCAAAAACACCTTCTTCTTTTGCTAGTCTTTGTGTCATTGTCTTTGCATCTTCTTCACTTACTTCTAATACTTGATCTACTTTTGATCTATCGAAAAATTTTGGAACATACTCAGGTGGCCATTTTCTAATACCTGGAATTTTCGAACCATCGGTTGGCTGGGTTCCAACTATAGTTATATTATTGTTTTTTTCTTTCAGATATGTTGAAACTCCCATTATTGTTCCTGTTGTTCCCATAGCAGAAACAAAATGAGTTATTTCACCTTGTGTATCCTTCCATATTTCTGGGCCAGTAGTTTTATAATGTGCTTTCCAATTGTCTGGATTTTCAAATTGATTTAATAACACATATCCTTTTTTATCTCTAAGCTCAAACGCTAAATCTCTTGAACCTTCAATGCCTAGATCTGAAGAAGTTAAAATCACTTCTGCTCCATAAGCACGCATTGTTTTTACACGTTCTATTGTTGAATTTTCTGGCATTATCAAAATCATATTTAAGTCTAAAAGCTGTGCAATAAAAGCTAATGCAATTCCTGTGTTTCCGCTTGTAGCTTCAACTAAATAACCTCCTTTTTTGATATCACCTCGCTTTAAGGCTTCATTTATCATATTGTAAGCAGGTCTGTCTTTTACACTTCCTCCTGGATTATTTCCTTCTAATTTCAAAAAAAGTCTAACATTTTTATTTTGTATTATGTTAGTAACTTCAATTAGTGGAGTATTTCCAATTTGATCTGTTATACGCTTACTATATGCCATTTTTTTTAGTGCTTATTTTAATTTCAGTTTGATATGTAACCAAAGAGTTTTCTGGAACAGATTTGGTTATCCAAACATTTGCGCCAATTGTACTGTTTGCTCCAATACTAATATCACCTCCTAAAATTGTTGCGTTTGCATAAATAGTTACGTTATCTTCAATGGTAGGATGCCTTTTAGTTGACGACATACTTTTTTTAACTTGAATTCCTCCTAAAGTTACACCTTGAAAAATCTTTACATTACTTTTTATGATTGTTGTTTCGCCAATTACTATTCCTGTACCATGATCCACAAAAAACGAGTCTCCAATAGTTGCTCCAGGATGTATATCAATACCCGTGACACCATGCACATATTCGCTCATCATTCTAGGTAAAATAGACGTTTTTAGTTTAAATAATTCATGACTTAAACGATAAATAGCAATAGCATAAAACCCAGGGCATGCCAAATAAACTTCTTCTAAACTTTTTGTTGCTGGATCATTTTTTTCGATTGCAGTAGCATCTAGATCTAATTTTTTTCTAATGTCTAAAAACCTTTCTTTGAAAGTATCCCAAATAATCTTTGATTTTTCAATAGAAAGTTTAGATGCGATTTCTAAAAACGTAGTTTTTAAAAAAGAAATCTCTTTTTCATTATTATCTTGCTCTTCAAATAGAGCATAAAATAATCGCTTTGTAAATATTTCTATAGTTTCTTTTAGACGAACATTGTAATATTTAAATTCTATATTTTCTTTGGAAGGTGAATGCATTGTTATTTCTAATGATATGTTTTTTATGTCTAATACTAGTCGCTAAAACTATACATTATTTACAACACTAAAAATTTATATATGTTAAGGAATTATTAAACAATCTCTATGCTATTCAGTTAACAATCCTTTAGTGAGTTTGTTCAATTTTTTGACTTTTACAGCAAAATCTCCTTTAATTGTTTCTCTAAACTGGTTTAAATTTTGGGCTAGATCATCTATTTCTTCAGGAATTACGTCTTCAAAGAATTGACGTAATCGTTTAGCCATTGTTGGTGATTTTCCGTTTGTAGAAATGGCAATTTTAATATTTCCCTTCGTTACAATTCCTCCAAGAAAAAAGTCACATAAGTCTGGTGTATCAGCAACATTTACAAGTAAATGTCTTTCTTTCGCATCATTATAAACTTGATTATTTACTTTAAAATTATTCGTTGCAGCTATTACTAAATGTTGATCTTTTAAAATAGTGTAACTATAAGCTGTATTATGGACTAATAAAACCTGATGCCTTTTAGCTAAAGCAATTAATTCTTCTCTAAACTTAATAGAAACCATTGTTACTTGAGCATTCGGGCTAGATTTTAATAAAAAAGACAGCTTCTCTAAAGCTACTTTACCTCCACCTACTATTAACACACTAAGTTGTGATACTTTTAAAAAGACCGGATATAAATTATTTCTTTCCATATTTAAATAATAGCGGTCTCTTCT
>JAGLKH010000553.1 GCA_023141985.1 Flavobacteriaceae bacterium
AAACCCGAAATTTAAACGAGTACGTTGTGAAACAAAGTTAGCACCATCAGCAGCATCACTAATTAGTGTTTTATAACCATGTCTATTTTCGTAACGAGGTCTTAACTCAGCGGATAACTCGAACAACTGGGCAAAAATTGGAGTTGCAAATAACGCAACTAAGCATGCTAAAAAGATTTGTTTTTTCATGATTGTATTTATTTGATTGTTTGTTTTTTAAATGATATACTAAGTGTTTGATTAGTTATTTTATAATAAAAGACTTTTTTATCTTCTATTTCGCAAGATATATATATACTTAAGTTATAAACATGACTTATGTCATAAAATTGAAGTGATTTTTTTAAGGTATTATATACAAATAATTACCCTAAAAGAGCAAAACTGTTTTAGGGTAAATAAGCTGAAAATGTAAATTATTAAACCGACAAAAGTTTATCTATTATATCTTGTTGTTGATTTTTCTCTATAATGTTGGCTCTTCTTTTTGCTAAATTATTTGTAGGCTGTTTAATATGATAATGTCTTATTTCATGTTCTCTTTGGCGTCCGGAACTAAAACTTGCCACTCGTTTTAAATAACCTATTACTCTAGTGGCATGATCTACATTCTTAGAATTACATTTACTACAACTGTAAGTTGTTTGCTTATTAATGTGTTCGCAATCGTTACAAATAGTAATCCTTATGTTAAAGCAAAAATAATTACATCCAGCTGATGCAGTAGCATGTATAAGTTTAATAAAGCCTTCTTTATTTGGAGATTCTTCAAGATTAAGATGTAAAGCAGAGCCTCCATCAAGATATTTTATTATCTCTTTTCCATGTAATATTATTTTATCTAAGGTATTTATTCTCGTATCTTCTACTTCGTAGAAATACGAATTATAACATTCTTTTTTAACAATCAATCCATCCTCTTTATCCCATTTTGCGTTTTTTACTCCAAGATTTTCAGCTGGTACAAATTCTGTATTAAACATATAGCCATATTTTTTCTTTGCAAGTTTGTTTTCTTGATAAATAGCTTTTAAATGTTTATTTACGAATTTTTTATATTTTTCATTATTACCCACTCTAATGTTTTGGCTTTGTGCAGCTTCAACCATTCCATTAATCCCAATTGTTAAAAATTGTTTATCTAAAGATATAAATCCGGCCTGATATACTGGCAACATTCCTGCATCTTCATATTCATCTATTAACTTTCTATAAGCAACTTGATATTTGTGAATTTTTTTTACTTCTTCTACAATATTTGCTCCTTTTTGTATCAACCTATTCATATTAAGAGTAATAACATTTATTGATCCGGTAGCAACACCTCCTGCTCCTAATGAATAACTAAATGTATTATCGCTAATCTCGTTTCTCAATCTGCAACAAGACGCTAAACTATCTGCATTTTCCGATTGGTAAATGAAAAATGAATTTCCTTCGCTTAATTCTTGTGCACACATTTCTGTAAATTCAGTATCTACCGGTTTACCATCTTTAACTAACATCGCAGCTGTAACTACCGGAAAAGTGAGTACGGCTTTACAACGCTCATCATTAAACCATTTCATAAAATACGTTTGTATCTTTTTAAGACTTTCCCATTTTGGCTTGGTCATATCCGGATAAACAAAATCTCCAAACATACTATTGAAATAAGGTTCATCATATAATGAAATATTCCAAAATACCGATTGATATCCTCTGGCAGCAGCTGGTTGATTTACAGCATACACAACATGTTGTAAATGATTGTCAATTAGCTTTTTATTAGTTTCTAAATAATTAGCACCATAATCTTTAGCCGCAAAATAATCGAAATACATTAAAAATTCTACTGTTGCTAACGCACCGGCAAATTGTGAACTTATGGCAAAAACCAGGTTCACAAATTCTCCGCAAAAACTTTCTAAATGTTTAGGTGCCCTGCTTTCTCCACCAATTTTGGTTAAACCATCAAATAAAAAAGGATACATACTAATTGATACACAGTATGGTTTTAACGATGTTTCATCATGTACATAAATTTCATGAGATTCTATTTGTCTTTCATACTCATTAGCCAAATCTTTGTCAAAAATATTTTCAATCTTTTGTTTAACCAAGGCCCTATTCACTTGTATATTAATGTCCTTATTTAATTCTGCTTCCATTGTTGCGATGTTCTTAGATGTTACATTTGCGTTAGCATCAACTTTAGAACCATCGGCAGCATTTGCCGAATTAATATACTGATTGATAAAATCAATTTTTTTTGCTACTTGAGTGTCGGTTAGTCGTATCATGTTTTAATTTTTATTAAATAAGTGATTAAGTATTTTACTCGTTTTTACTTCTATAAATTTTTGATTGGTTTTATCGTTGTTTAATCCCCCAAGAGATTGTATCCATTTGCCTGTTTTTACCCAGGTAAGCTCTTTTAAAATATCGTTAGAAACTATGTCTTTACCCGTATAAAGACAAGTATTATATTTTAGTTTTTTTGCTAATTTTAAAAAATTAATTAATTTGTCTTCATGCCATTCACCACCCATAAAAAGAATACATGTTGCAAGATTGCAATATTTTTCAAGTAAGTTTTCAAAGCTGTCTTTAGTTAGTAAACAACCGTTATTTTCTTTCCACAAATAAGGAGAGTGACACCCTTTACATTGTATAGGGCAGCCAGAAATTGAGAAACAGAGACTTACTTCTCCAGGTACTTCTTGAAGTACAACTTGAAAATCGTAATAATACATTTTGATAAAAGACTATTTAATCTTTTATAAAAATATATAGTATTTTAGTCGTTCATAACTTTAAAATTTTGAGTTATCATAATGTTATTAACAGTATGAAATTTATTACTAATACTTATGTGTTTAGAAAAATAAAATGAATTTTGATATTTCTATAATTTGATGTTAGAAAAGTATTTATATTTATACGCATACAATTAAATCCTTAATAAAAAGAAGCATCTCAAAATTTTGATAAGTTAATACAACTAAAAAATGCTACAGGAGTTTTAGCAGAACCTATGCTTACAGGCTTAGAATTATTTGTAGGCGTAAAAAAAGAAAAAGGATTTAATCATACCATTGTTTGTGGGTTAGGTGGCGTTTTCATTGAAATTATACAACGTGTTTCAGCTTTAGTAGAAGTAGCTCCAGAAATAGTAGGAATGGACATGAATCCACTAATAGGAACAAAAAAAGAAATTAAAGCCGTCGATGTTCGTATAAGAATTGAAAAAGATTTTTAGCTGTAAACTATTAAAAGAATTGTATTAAAAATTACGACATAGCTTATCAATAAAATTTTCCAAAAAATATGAGCCTTCTTTAATTCCATAAACTGAAAAGCTACTAGTAAAAATTTCACGCAAGATAATGCTAAAATGATAGAAACAATGTACTTAAAGGCGCTAAAGTTATTAGAAAATAGTGCTGTTAAAATAGTAAGAGCAATAAGTATACCAAGTATGTAAATATGTTTTCTCTTCATTTTTTAAAATATTAAATAGAGTACAGGAAAAAGTAACAACCAAATTAAATCGCACATATGCCAAAATGCAGCACTTGCTTCTAAATCTTCCAATGTGGTTTTTTTAGATTTTTTCAATCCAAAATCCATAAAAAATAAAATTACAAGACCTACAATTACGTGTATAACATGAAACCCTGTTAGCAACCAGTAAAATGTATAAAAACTATTATAGTCTAACGTAAAACCTTCACTAATTTTAAAATAATATTCAACTCCTTTTAAGATTAAAAACAAGAATCCACCTAGCATAGTTAGTTTTAAAAAGAAGGATGAACGTTTTAAATTGTTTAATTTGAATTGATACACTGTAGTAGCCATAAAAAACCCACTCACCAATAAAAATATAGTATTAATGGCTCCAAACGTAGTATTAAGATTTAACCTTGATTGGTGAAATAAATCCGGATTCTCCTTACTGCTTACAACAAGTGCAATTAAAGCAATCCCAAAAGTAATTAACTCAAGAAATATAAGTATCCATAATAATATTCCACCTGGCGGATAGTAAATGTTTTTATAATTTATTTCAGTATTGGTCATTTTAACTTTGATGCTTTATTTTTTCGTACAACTTAACTAAAGACTCTAATAGTTCTACAGGAGTCGTTAAAATTTGATAGTGATTTTGCCCAAACATTTGAGGTAAATAATATTTGGCTTGTGCTTCTATTGCTAAAGCATACGAGTTTATTTGCCTTTGATTTAGTTCCCGAAGCGCTTGCTTTACATCATTTATTCCATATTTCCCTTCATATTTATCATAATCGTTTGGTTTTCCATCCGAAATAAGTATGACCCATTTGTTTTTTGTACCTCGTTTATCTAATAATGCTCCCGAATGCCTCAAAGCCACTCCAATACGTGTATAACCACTAGGCTCTACAGCTCCAACTTTAAACTTTGCTTTATTCCAATCTTCATCGAATCCTTTAATAGACAAATAGGTAGAATGATTTCTGGTTTTTGAATAAAAACAATCTATAGAAAAATCTATATTAAATTCATCCAGAATCTCACCAAACAAAATTGAAACTTGTTTTTCTACATCAATCACTCTATTCCCTGCTGCATAACCATCGCTTGATAAACTAATATCCAACAGTAAAAGAATGGACAAATCTTTTTCTTTTTTACGCTTAGAAAGATATATTTTTTCAGATGGTGTATGACCAGAATTCACATCAACATACAAATCGGTTATGGCGTCAATATCAAATTCTTCTCCTTGAGTTTGCCTACGTTGTTGTTGGTATTTATTATTTACTGTTGTTAGCATTTTTCGTAGCCCAACTAAAGTTGATCGATTTTGAGATAATGTTTTTTTGTAATATCCAACATCTGTTTTTAAAACCGTCTTGGGATACACTTTACAAAAATTGTCTTTGTAAA
>JAGLKH010000554.1 GCA_023141985.1 Flavobacteriaceae bacterium
TTGATTATTTTTTTAAGTATTTTTTATATCTCTTTAATATCCTTAAAATAAAGACTTTACAACAAATTTTCGTCATACCATCTTTATTGTTTTTTTTATATCTTCTTTTTAAGAGATAAAAAGATATAGCGGAAAGCATGACATTTTGCAGTTTGCAAAAGGTAACGCCCAAATAATACTATAAAAAGAAATTCCAAACCAAACCAAATCTTACTACAAAATCACGATAGGGATAGTTTGGTGCGGAATAAAAATCGTACCCTGTAAATGAAGAATTAAAATGTTCGGCTTTTAAAAAGATTCTTGTTTGGCGGATTTTAGCATTAATAAAAAAGTCTAATCTTGGGAATCCTCCTATTTCATTTTGATTTTGCACATAAAATTCTGCTAACAAAGGATCGTAAGCATTCATATTATATTTGGTGAAATAACTAAATGTAACTCCTGTTTGTAGGTACAATGCTTTTTCAAAGAAATGATTTGAATAATATAATGTGTTTCTTGTTACAATTTCTGGTACATTAATAACACCCTCTCCATCTAATACATTTTGATAGCGTATGGTATTGTTAAGTGTAAATTTATTATACTTTAGTTCTTTACTTACTTTTACTCTTAAGTAATTAATAGACTCGTTAGATTGATTTGGTTTAACCAAATTATCATCAACTGATTTTTCAAAATAGGTGAAGTCATCTATTGAGGTGTAATCTAATTCAATATCTACTATCTTTTTCGACTTTAACCGAAACGCAAGTTGTTTTGTTTCTATATTATTATAGTTATTCTCCCAATTATAATTAATATAATCACTTTGGTATAAGAGGAAATTATAATTAGGTGCTTTTGAATTGATATTTATACTTGCCTCAACTAAGGCATCTTCGTTTATATTATATTCTGCTTTACCTCTTAAAAAATTACCGTCAAAATCTCCTGTAACATTAATACCAAACTTACCATGAACCAAAAATGCTCCTATTCTATTTTTATACTCTCCACCAACAGAGATCACATCTCCTTTTAAACGGTTGGCTATTTGATTACCTCCTAAAGATACTACAGCATTATAACCATAATTAAAATTATTGTACGCCACATTGAATTTTAATTGGCCCAGTTTATCGTTAAAATATTTTGCATTTGCCTGAACATAAAAATCTTCGAGTGTAACCCTATCACGTAGGCTTGAACTTACAAATGCATCTCCAAAAAAAGTGTTTTGTGTGGTTTGATCGAATTGATAAAATTTATCTTCAAAGGAAATTATATTACCAATACTTAATGTATTTGTGGCTAATGAATCTTTTTGTTGTATCAGGTTATAAGAATGATCTAAATGAAATCGTTTTCCTTCTAAAGTATTTTCAGCATTTTCAAAAGTTGGATCAAACACCGATCTATCTATAAATTCCGGATTACCAGATTCAAAATTCACTATGTCTGCATCTTTAATCCCTCCATTTTCTTCATTAAGCAAATCTTGCATTACTATATGAGCCCTGGCATTATACCTGCTATTTTTTGTTTTATAATTTGAAGTGAATCTAAAGTTGCCTGTACTGGTTAATATATGCTGATATTTTCCTAATGACCGCATTCCTTTATATGCAATCGAAAAATTGAATTGTTTAGACGTATTTACAGTAAAAAATGCATCTAGTAATTGCCCTTGTTCAAAAGCAGTTTTATACATAAGTTCTGTAAGTGGGGTTGGCACATAATAATAGTTTATATCGTCAATTTCCATATAGTTAAAATGCCTTGCCCTGGCGCCAAAACCTGGCATTAGGTTATTGGTACTAAAATCGTAACTTAAAGAATTATAGGTTTGACCTAAATTGGAGAAGGGTAAGATGTCAAAATCGTCTTTTCGTAAATAATTAAACTTGTAATCTTTATATATAGTAAGTGTTGTATCTACATAAGTGGTATCGTTTTCTCGAGATATAATTTTATAATCTTCAATTTTCGCTTCTTTGTTCTTTAAAATTTTTTTAGATTCGCTAATAAACTGATTTGCCAAACTATCATTAAGCTTTGGATCTAAAATCTTTAGTTTTTCTTTAATAGAACGTATTGGTTTATCTTGAGCATTAGCCAAACTAATCGCAAAAAAAGAAAATAACACTAAAATTATTCTGTTCATAAATATTTTTTGACCTTGCAACAGCCTAAGGCTGATTAATCATTTATTTTTCATTTCTATAATAATTAGAAGCGACACATTAATTTTTGCCAAAAATAGCAAATATCTTAATGGATTTTGATTTTCTGTAAAAAAAGGCGTAACTCAATTTATAATAACGCAATAATATCAAAAAATTATTTAAATGCTATTGTTAAATTTTTCTAAACACGAGTTTGAATGTGGTACCGACGAAGCTGGTCGCGGTTGTCTCGCCGGCCCTGTTACTGCTGCTGCTGTAATTCTGCCAAAGCATTTTAAAAATAACCTTTTAAATGATTCTAAACAGCTTTCAGAAAAAAACAGAGAAATCCTTAAGCCTGTTATTGAAGCTAAATCCATAACCTTTGGAGTTGCTCATGTTTTTCAGGACGAAATTGATAGTATTA
>JAGLKH010000555.1 GCA_023141985.1 Flavobacteriaceae bacterium
CTCCTTTATTATTAGTCATAAGTTTATTAGTCTCTTGTAATATAAAGTCTCAGAATAATGATAAGCAAACTATCATTGAAGAAATAGTAACTGATGAGATCAGTAGCTTTATTAAAGCCCCTGAATTTTCTGCTTTATCTGGAGTAATTTATGTTAATGGAAAAACGCATCAATTCCATTTTGGAAAACTTGTCAATGGCAAAAAGCCTAATAACCAAACCTTATATGAAATTGGTTCAATCTCAAAAACTTATACAGGTTTATTATTATCACAAGCTGTAAATGATGAAAAGGTAAATCTTGATGCAGATATTAGAAATTACTTGAAAAATAATAATTACCCTAATCTCATCTTATCTAACGGTCCAATTACCTTAAAACATTTAGCAACTCACACGTCAGGTATACCTGTAAACTTAGATTGTTTTGATGAAAATTTAACGATAAATGAAAAATATAGTTGTTATCAAAATTACACAAACGCAGTTTTTTTAGAAAAATTACAAGATGTAAAACTGTTAGACAGTACAGGAGAAAGTTATAATTATTCTAATGCTGGAATTAGACTGATAGGACATATTCTTGAAAATGTATATAAAACAAGTTACCAGTCCCTTTTAAAGAAGTATATTTTCTCTAGATCTAAAGAACAAAACACGTTTTATAGGTTTAATGATAGTATAAAAAATAAAATGGCATTAGGACGAAATGAAGCGGGTGAAATAATGCCTTTAGCTAGTGAATATTATAAGAATGATGGCGCTTTAAAATCTAGTACAAATTCTATGCTAAAACATATTAGAATGTATATGGAAGAAAAGGATGAAGTAGTACAAAACTCATTAAAACTATTAGCAGGTAATCCGGATAATTTAGGCAGATCTTTTGTGTGGAATACTTTTCAGTATAATACCACAAATATGTATTACCATAGTGGTGGAACATTTGGATTTTCATCATGGATAGCTTTATATCCAACTAAAAAGACAGGTATCTTTTTAGTTACAAATGTTTCAACAAAAAATGCTCAAGCAAAATTAAATGAGGTTTCTAATAGAATAATCAATAGAGTCAATAAATTATAATCAAACTTAATATTATGATATTTAGAAAAGCAACAGAAAATGATGTATCCTCAATAGTAGAAATGATTGCGGATGATAAACTTGGGATAAAAAGAGAAAATTTTAAAAGCCCTTTACCCAAAGAATATATTGATGCTTTTAAAAACATCAATAAGGATAAAAACCAAGAACTTATCGTGGTTGAAAATAATGAAAAAGAAATAATTGGAACGCTACAGTTGACTTTTATCCAATATTTAACCTATCAAGGAGGAATACGAGCTCAAATAGAAGCGGTTAGAATTAAAAAAGACCAAAGAGGTGTTGGACTTGGTAAAAAAATGTTTGAATGGGCTATAAATAGAGCGAAAGAACGGAATGCACATTTGTTACAATTAACGACTGACAAAAAAAGACCAAAGGCAATTAAATTTTACGAAAATTTGGGATTTAAAGCGACTCACGAAGGAATGAAAATACACTTTGAATAAAAAAGCCAGTTGCCAACAACTGGTATAATTCATTGCTACTGATTTTCCT
>JAGLKH010000556.1 GCA_023141985.1 Flavobacteriaceae bacterium
GTCTAATAATTGGTATTTCTGTGCCTCCAATTAAAACGGTATCTCCAGTATCTTCAGAAATAAATGTGAATACATCTGTAGCGTGCTGAAAATAAATAGAAGAGTTTAGTGTTAATTTCCCTAATTTGTTTAAATAACCCAGGTCTACACCATTGGAAAAACTTGGATCAATATTAGGGTTTCCTTGAAAAATATTTGTGGCACTGCTTCTTGAAGGAAAAGGATTTATGAAGTATGAACGTGGGCGTCTAATTCTTCGGTTGTATCCTAATGTTATATTTTGATCTTCTGATATTTCATAGCCTAAATTAACAGTTGGAAATAACTCTGTATAATTTTTTCTTTCGAAATCACCATTTGTTGCTTGATCTATTGTTATCCGTGTTGATTCAAGACGAAGCCCTAATAAAAAAGAAAACTTCTCCTTAATTTTACTTCCGAATTGTGAGTAGAATGCATTAATATGTTCTTTATATATAAGGTTATTACTCACAAGAGTATCGAGTACATAATTGCCGTCTTTATAAAACTCTAATGCATAATCGGTATCTAACTCATTAAAATTACCTCGATAACCCACTTCAAACTGACTATTTTCACCAACTGGTTTTACAAAATCGGTTTGTAATAATATACGATCCTGATTTTCGAGTGTTACAGCTCTTTCAGCAAATCCTGCGTTTTGAGTAACAAGTCCATTTTCATCTTCTTTGCTATTTTCAAATTGAAAATCGAAAGTAAATCTATGCTCACTATCTCCATTAAATTGTTTATCAAAATTTATAGAATATTGTATGGTTTTATCGTCTTCTAATTCATCTTCCATGCGTAATAAATCGAAAGGATTTCCTGATGGATCAAACCCAAAACTTTCATTTGTTGTATTGCTTTCATTATCGCTGTCTCTTAATACAACCGAAGTTGTTAAAGAAGCTGTATCGTTTATATACCATTCTACACCAAGGTTTGTTGTATACCCTTTTCTTATTCGGTCGAAATCTCTAAATTCATTTAATGATGTGCCGGAGTTTAAAAATTTTGTTTCGGTACTCGATTGACCAGGTACTTTTCTATAACGATAACTTGAAGTATTGAAGAAGTTAAAATCTCCGGTTCTATAGTTTATATTTCCGGAAATTCCTGCATTGAGAGGATAACCGCCATTAACTGTAATGGCACCATTTAATCCTTGTAATTTACTTCGGCGTAAAATAATATTAATAATTCCTGCTGTTCCTTCGGCATCATATCTTGCTGAAGGTGATGTAATAATCTCAACTTTTTCAATAGCTTCCGCAGGTAATTGACGCAATGCTTCTGTAGAATTTAATCCAACCAGGCCTGAAGGCTTTCCGTTGATTAAGATTCGCACATTATCGTTCCCTCTTAATGCTACGTTACCTTCAACATCCACCGAAACAGAAGGCACATTATCAAGCACATCACTAACTGTACCACCTCGAACAGTAAGATCCTTACCTACATTATATATTTTTTTATCGAGTTTTAGTTCTACAGTAGTACGTTCGGCAATAACTTCGACTGCTTCTAAAGCTTCTGCATCAATTTCTAATGAGAACGCACCGATATTTTCATTCTTTGTTAATCTTTTATTTGGAATAGTTTGCGTTTTAAATGAAAGATATTCAATAGTAACATCGTACATACCTGCAGGAACCGGAATGCTGAAATTCCCTTTAATATCAGTAATTCCACCAGTTACTATCTTATTTTGGCGTTTACTAAAAAATGCAATTGTCGCGTATTCTAAAGGTTGTTTGGTTTCTTTGTCAATAACTTTACCTGTAATAGTGACTTCTCTTTGTACTCCCCGTTGTCCTTGCCGTTGTTGAGCTATTGATGTTGAAATAAATAATCCTATAAAAAGGATGGTTAGTATTATTTTGTACATGCTTTAAATTTGCAATTTAGACAACAAAAATAAAGCAAGGTTTAAATGGATTTGGTTAAAGTTCTGTTAAAAGAATTTTATTGAATATTGTGATAATTTATATAATATCAAGGATAGTTTCAGGAGGTCTACCAATAACCGCTTTATTACCATTAATAACTATTGGTCGCTCAATGAGCTTTGGGTTTTTAATCATAATTTCTATAAGTTCAGAATCTGAGAAATCCTGATCTTTATATTTTTCTTTCCAAACAGCTTCATTTTTTCTAACGAGTTGGATAGGATTAATTCCTAAAAGATCAATAATACCCTTTAACTCACTGTAAGAAAGAGTATCTTCTAAATATTTAATGACTTCAAAAGATTGCCCTGATTTTTCTAAAATATCTAGTCCGCAACGTGATTTGCTACATCTATTATTATGGTATATTTTTATCATGGTTAAATAAAAGTATTAAAAATTATATAAAAATATCAAATTTTTGAAGTTGCCTGACTAAGTGTTTGGGGGTTTCAAAATGAATACCATGTATCCCCAGCTCTTTAGCAGCATTAATATTCCTTAAATTATCATCAATAAATACTGAATTCCTTGAATTTATTTTATAGCGTTCTAAAGTAATATTATAAATGTCGGTAAAAGGCTTTCTAGTTTGTTCTTCTCCTGACACGACAATACCTTCAAACCAATGTAAGAACTCGAAACGAGCTAAAGCAATCGGGAAGGTCTCATGGCTCCAATTTGTCAATGCAACTATTTTATATTTATTGGATCTTTTAAGTTTATCCAAAATTTCAACAGTTTCAGTTATTTCGTCTCCTAACATGTCAACCCAGCGGTCATAAAACATTCTAATTAAATCTTCATATTCGGGGAAAAGCGCAATACGTTCTTTAGTGGCTTTCGCCATTGGATAACCGGCATCCTGGTTTTCATTCCAATCGTTCGTACAAATGTTATCGAAAAACCATTGCATTTTTTGCCTGTCTCCATTAAATACTTCTAAATATACATATTCAGGATTCCAATCGATTAAAACGCCTCCAAGATCAAATATTATGGTATCTATGTTGTTCATTATATCTAT
>JAGLKH010000557.1 GCA_023141985.1 Flavobacteriaceae bacterium
TATTTTGTTTTCCTTATCCTAAACTCGCCTTGGTTCTTTTGTCTTTATTCTTTATTCTTTTAAAATTATTCTTTTGTTAAAAATTGTAAATATGCTAAGGCGAAATTATGCTGAAAAACAGTTGCATAATATTCTAATTCCTTTTGTGAATATTGTGTTTCTGCCATTAACAAATCTGTTGTTTTTTCTAATCCTTGCTTAAAACGGTTAGTACGAATGCGCAACGATTCCTCAGATTGCAACAATGCCAATTTTGATAGTTCTATACTACCTTTTGCATCTTGTAACATTCTATTTGCTTTATTTAGTTCAATTTGACTTTGTGCAATGTATTGCTGTTGCTGAATTTTAGATTTTTCAAATTCGGCTTTACTTTTTTGTTTCTTTCCAAAGCGTTTAGAACCTTCTAAAACATTCCAGCTTAACTGTGCTCCAAACAAATAACCCTTTGCATTTCCTTGAAATATTTTATCATCATGTAATTCGTAACTACCAAAAGCATTTAAACGAGGTAGAAAAGCCATTTTATCTGCTTTGTTCATTTGTTTATAAGCTTCTGTAGCAAAATTCATTGCTAAAATATCTGCTCTGTTTTCAGATAGTTTAGCTGCAGTCTGATCATTAGAATTAACAGTTAAAGAATCTGTTGGCTTAAGAATACTGAATGAAGAGTCATTCATTAAAACAGATAAATAATTAGAAATATTGGCAATATTGCTTTTCGCATTTTGCAATTGATTTTTTATATCTAATACACGAACTTCTACCGCTAAAACATCAGCTTTTTGCAAATAACCTTGTGAAAAACCATTATCAGCTAAACGTTTATTTTCTAAAGCAGTTTTTTTAGCTTTTTCTAAAACACTTACAGTTTTGTAAGCCAGTTGCAATTGCATATATACTCTTTCTACTTCTAGAAGCATATAATCTTTGGTTCTTTCCGATTGTAATTCTGTAGCATTTAGCTTTGCTTTAGCAGCTTTACGGTTATAAATACCATCTAAATTCACTAAAGGTTGAAGTATCTCTATTTTTGTAGAATAATTTTCAATTTGAGAAGGATCATTTAATAAAGCCGGGAGAAAATCATTTTGTGTTAAAATTTCCTGATTGAGCTTTATACCAAAAGCCATTAATGGGTTTGTAGTCGCCATTCCAGTATGCGACGCTGTTATATTAGGTAGAAAAGCTGCATTGGTTTGATTTAAATCTCCTTTAGCCATCAGCACTTTTTGTTGTGATATTTTGATAGTATAGTTATTTTCTTTAACCTTAGAAACAACATATTCTTTTGTTATTAATACTTCCTCTTGTGCTTTTAAGAGCATGGATAGAAATATTATTGGTATTACAATTATAATTTTTTTCATCTGTTTAAAATTTTTAGCAAAGAAAAACATGCAAAATATTTCTGCACATTACTCACTACACTTATATGCTTTTTATTAGTATTCGTGAATCTTCGATTTCAGTAACCGCTACGCTCTTTCATAAATTTATTTTAATCATATCCATATATATTTTACGATTAAAAAAATCATATTCGTTTCATTGTTCAATTAATTTATGGCAAAACTAAATATTTAAAGAGCATATATCAGTAACTTATGTTACCAACAAAAAATACAGCTAAAAACTTTCTTTTTTTATGATATAAGTCATATTTAAAAATATTTTGGTATACTAGTTTTGCCGCAATGAGGATCGCCATAATTATTATTTCTGTTTTTTTAACTTTAACCCTGTTATTTGTTAGTTTACGTGTATCATTAACCTATGCCTATTATTATTTAGATACAGCAAACTTCATTGAGCGTCTTTGTGAAAATAAAGACCAACCAAAATTAGAATGTAATGGAAAATGCCATTTAAAAAAAGTGGCAAAAAATAATACAACTAATGAGCAAACACCAGCGAAATTAATTGATTTTAAAGAGTTAATTTTATATGTCAATTATCAAATAAAATATAGTTTAATTGTATTTTCTCCTGAAAAAAATCAGTCTACCAATTATAATAATCTTTACGCTTACATAAGCACCTATTCTTTTTATCATCCACCACAATCTTAGTTTTTACATACTTATTAAGTAGTAAAAAATACTACTTCAAATTATTATTATAATAAAAACAACTCATTTATAATGAAAACATTTTATTGTATACTATTATGTATACTTATATATACTGTGTCCTTTTCACAAGAAAAAAATGATAAAGTAAAAGACACAACAGCAAAAAAAATAGTTAAACTTGATGAAGTTATAATTACCGGAAATGTAAAAACGGATCCTGTCTTAACTATTAAAACTAATGATTATGAAAAAAAGATTGTGCAACCAAAAAATGTTGCCGATCTATTTAAAGATATTAATGGTTTTTCTTTAATAAAAAGAGGGAATTATGCCATTGATCCTTCTTTTAGAGCATTTCAATACGAGCAATTAAACGTACAGTTTGATGGAGGAACAAAAGCAATGCATGCTTGTCCGAATAGAATGGATCCAATAACAACTCATGTAATTCCTGAAGAAATTGAAAAAATCGAAGTTATAAAAGGTCCATATACTGTACGTTATGGTGCTACTTTTGGAGGGATCATTAATATGGTAACTAAAAAACCTAATTATGAAAAAAATGGTTTTCATGGTAAAACCTCTGCAGGATATGAAAGCAATGGTAACTCTTTTGTAACTATGCTTCAGTTACAACAAGTTGCAGACAAATATGATATTACAGGAAATGTAGGTTATCGTGATTTTGGAAATTATGATGATGGAGAGGGAACTGAAATCCCTTCATCTTTTAAAAGTACAGATTACGGATTAAAATTTGGTTATAATTTTACCCATAACCAACGCTTGCAAGCACATTGGAGACAATCTTTTGGGAGAGATGTGTTACATGCAGGTTTACCAATGGATAC
>JAGLKH010000558.1 GCA_023141985.1 Flavobacteriaceae bacterium
CGCGCTTTTGTAAAGCGTGACTAATCTTACTTTGTATCTAATGTTATATTAACTCCGTTATGGCAACTAAAATAAGTACTCAAAAAAAGCAACTTTAATTTAAAATAAGCACGCTTTACAAAAGCGCGCTAGTAGTAGTGTGAAGTGTGAGTGTGATTCGCAATGACAATATAAAAAAAAAGCTGCCTTTGCAGACAGCCTCATATTTTTTCAAATTGATAACACCCTGTACTCTTGGTGCAGGGTTATTATTTTCAAATGATCCCTCCCCTTGGGGGAGGTTAGGTGGGGCTTTATTTTATTGTTTTAAAAACTTTATTGTTTTTGTTGTATTATCAATACTTATTTGAGCAATATAAACACCTTCAGTAATCGTCGAAAGGTTTATTAATTCATTGGTATGAGATAGTTTTTTGATTAAAATTCGTTGCCCTAAAATATTATAGATTTCAATATTATTAATTGGAGCATTCGAAGATTTTAGAGTTAAAACATTGGTATTATTGTTATAATAATGTTTAAAAGAATCAGTAACGAAGTCATCAATTCCAAGTGTTGATAAATTAACTTGTACATCGTCAATATTTAGTTCATATTGAGAAACGGGCATATTATGATGCCTAAAAGCAATATATACCATGTTACCAGCAAGTGATGAAATATCTAAACTACGATCTACAAATGTTTCTCCAGCACCACCATTTTGTCCAATTATTTCATTAAAAGATACAGCACTTGATAGAAAATCTGATATTTGATTCCCAGTTGCAGCATAAACGGTATAATTTTCATCTGCAAAGCTTGAGTTAAGACCTCTGGCTTTCCAATTTAAATCAATTAAATCACTTGGTGAATTTGAAGTTAGATCAATGCTATATGAAATTAACCAATTATCAGGATTAACGAGACCAGTAGCACTCCAAGATCGTGAAACTATACATGGGTTGCCATCAAGACCAGGAATGCCATCTAAATCATAATCTTGAGTAAACCATTTACGATTATCAAGATCACTATCAATTAAATCCCAGCATGCTATTATTGTATTAGTATTACTAAAATCTTCTGCTACAGGAAGTGAGCTATTTGTACATGAGACCGCTGTTTCTGTAATTAAGAAATCAAATCCAGAAGCATCCCAACGATTGTCAAATGCAATGAAATAGGTAACACCATTAGAGATTGGAAAGTTAGCCTCAGATAATAAATTTGAAGGAGTAATGTCATCACTACTCGCCAAACAATTTAAAGAACCACAAGAGCCATAATAAACATGTAAATTAGTATCATTACCTGAATTAGCTGCTAAATCTGTTGTTATATTAGCAAAGCCATCTGTGCTTGCTGTGTATGCATACCATTCTCCTTTTGCACCTGCGGTTTGAGAATCACAAATTAAAGTGGGTGCAGAACCATTGATAGTTCCAACAGATGTTGTCCCCGCAGTAATAATGCCTGCATTACTACAAGAATTTTGGGCATTCAAATTTAAAGCATAGCCTATAATGCAAACTAAAAGTGTAAGTTTTTTCATAATAGAAATAGGTTAAGTTTTGGGGTAAACATACAAAAAATAATTAATAAAATAAGTATTATAACGCTATTATCTTACATTTAATCGATGAAATGCTTAATATTGTAAGAGTTGTGTAAGAAATATCTTATACGTATATTTAAAGAATATCAATAATTTATCCCAATAATTTTAATAAATACGTATAGAACGTCTTCTTTAGATGTTAAACACAAATTTACTTCGCGTAAAAAATGGCTATATTACTTGTTTTTAGAAGTTTATAGATAAAAACTTATAAACAAATTATCAATTAAATGCTAATATATTCTAAAACCAGCATGAAATATAAACATTAATGTAGCTTTGGTTTTTTACCATGTTCAAGTACATTAACTACATTCTTAAGTAGAATGATTAATAAATTAATTTGTTTTAACTCAATTGCTTACAATTATGTTAACGCTTTAACAAGGTTTTTTTGTTTTATGTCTACAAAAAAAGGTATTATTTCCTATTTGTAATATATTTATTAAGAAGGTCTTAATGTATATATTATGAAAAAAATTACTTTCCTATGTCTTACTTTATGTTTAACAAGTATATTGAATTCCCAAAATTGTACGATTAGCACTGAATATAGTACTTTTGCGGCGGTAAATAGTGGGTTTATTGAAAATGTATCGACTGTTATTGGTCCGGGTCAATATATGACCGTTACAAATATATTGGAAGATGAATACATTTTTACTTCAACCCATTCAATAGTTGGTGTTGAAAATAATGATTATATTACCGTAACCGATTCTTTGAACAGTATTTTGAGCCAAGGATTTTCTCCACTTACTTATACCTTTATGCCGGGAGATATTACTGGTGGAACCATACGGTTACATTTATACATCGATGACATTTGTACAATTCAAGAATTAAATCTTACGGTAACATTATTAAATAACACAGTTGCACCAACAACTTGCCAATTGATCGAAAACCCAAGAGTTAGTTTTAGATCAGATACCAGGATAGATTTTTTTTGGGAGGCACCAAGTATTGGAGATACTCCCGAAAGCTATAATTGGGAAGTGGTTCCTGCCGGGAATGCCCAGGGCGTAGGCGTTGTAGGTAGTGGTGTTTCAAATACAACCAATGCCAGTGCTACCGGGTTAACAAATAATACTTCATATACTTTTTATATAAGATCAAATTGTGGTGTAAATGGAAGTAGCACTTGGCTTAAGACAACACCACCAATATTAACGAATTCGGGTCCTCCTCCAGCCAATGATTATTGCAGTGATGCTATTTCTATTGTTGAAGAAACGGACAAAAATGTGAGTACAGCAACAGCAATCAATGGAACATTATTAAATACGGCTGGAACTGATATACCAGCTGAAGATTGTAGTGGTAATTCTACTGATAATGCACGTGATGATGTATGGTATTCTTTTTTAGCACAAACAACTGATATAAATATTACATTAGAGCCTGAATTTAATGGTATTTTGAGTTTGTTTTCTGAATGTAATGAATCATCACTTTTAGTTTGTATTGATAGTAATGATGCTTCTTCTGCGACTAAAACAGAGGAAATAACCTACAATTTGTTAGTTGAAAATCAGACCTATTATTTCAGAGTGTATTCACAAGGATTTTCGGCATCTAATCCAAACTTTACTATAAAATTATGGTCTCCCACTGTAACAACAGATGCTGATGGTGATGGCTATAACGATGTGGTCGATTGCAATGATGGCGATGCAGCAATAAACCCGGGAGCATCAGA
>JAGLKH010000559.1 GCA_023141985.1 Flavobacteriaceae bacterium
GAAGACTGAAGACTGTTCTACTGATTATACCCAAAACGTTTCAACTGGTTTTGATTGCTTCTCCAGTTCTTATTCACTTTTACATACAATTCCAAATGAATTTGTTTACCAAAGAATTTTTCTAAATCTTTTCGCGCTTCAACACCAACACGTTTTAAGGCACTCCCTTTATGGCCTATAATAATTCCTTTTTGGGAATTACGTTCTACCATAATTATAGATCGAATACGAATAATGTTTTCCTCTTCGAAAAACTCTTCGGTAACGATCTCCACAGCATAGGGAATTTCCTTTTTGTAGTGCATTAGGATTTTTTCTCTAATAGTTTCGTTTACAAAAAAGCGCTCAGGTTTATCTGTGAGTTGATCTTTAGGATAAAAAGGTGGAGACTCAGGAAGCAATTCGATAATTCTATTAAATACTTCTTTTACATTAAAGCCTTCAAGAGCAGAAATTGGAAAAAACTCGGCATTAGGCACTTTACTTTGCCATAAAGCTGCTTGTTCTTCTAATTGTTCTTGGTTAGATTTATCAATTTTATTAAGTAGTAATAGTACAGGGACTTTGGAACTGGTAATTTTTTTAAAAAAGGCTTCATCTTTCAATTCCTTTTCGCCAATTTCTACCATATAAATCAGCACATCTGCATCTTCGAAAGCCGATTTTACAAAATCCATCATAGATTCCTGTAACTCGTAGGCTGGCTTTATAATTCCTGGTGTATCACTCAAAACCATTTGAAAATCCTCACCATTTACAATCCCTAAAATACGATGTCGTGTGGTTTGCGCTTTAGAGGTGATAATCGATAATTTTTCTCCCACAAAGGCATTCATTAATGTAGATTTCCCCACATTAGGATTACCAATAATATTTACAAAACCTGCTTTATGCATTTATTTTTTTTTGCAAAGTTACAACCTTGACTTAATTTAATGCCTATCATACATCACAATACTTCCTGTAATGGATTCTATTATTTTTAATCCATTTTAATTGCACCAATACCAGCATCCCATAATTGCTTATTAAATCCAGGTATCGCTGAATTAATCAAAGTATTAGCTCTGCTGTTTAATAGGCTCCATTGTGCGTCTAATTCAACCTTTCTATCTTTTGAAGGTTGATTTACCCTTGGAATAGCGCTTTCGGTCATATTTATTAAAAACATATATTCTGCAGTAAATTTATTCGGATAATTTTCTACATCATCATAGGCTTTAGATAAACGCTGTATCATATCTTCATCCCATGTTGCTAATTGATTAATTAACTCATTTCCTGTATTAATCAAATTATCGTTGCCTTTGTGCTTTTTTAGAGTTACAACGATTTCTTTCAATTGATTTTTAGCTCTATACAATAGGTTTACTTTTTGATGCATATCGGTTAATGATTGCTCTATTGTTTTCATAAAAGCATCATACTCTTCATATTGCCCTTCAACAGTTTCGTATTGTGGGTTTTCAATTATAATTGCATTGGTATTTACAATTATATCACCAACTTTTAACTGTAAAGTATAAGTCCCCGGAGAAACCCTATGTCCTCGAAAACTTGCCTCCATATAGACATTAGGAATTCCAGGCATTATTGGATAACGCATATCCCAAACAAACCTATTTAGACCTTCTTTTTTTGAAAGTGTTGCTGCTGGGGGTGGACCTCCATCCCATTTTTTGTAAGATTTATCTTTAGTTGAACTTATTGTATTCACTACCTCGTTGTTACTGTTTTTAATAACTAAAGTAACCTCAACGGAATCTTCTATTTTTGGAAGTTCGTAATAGATTACAACACCATTAGCAGGATTAATTCCATCAAAAGAACCAGAACCTTTAAAATTATTACTGTTTCCACTTAATGGACTTCCCCAAGAACCATTTAATGCTGTTTCTGGTTTAAACAGTTTAACCGATTCGTTATTCGTTTTATATTGTGATAAAATAGATAAATCATCAAGTATCCAAAATGATCTTCCTGAAGTCGCTACAATTAAATCGCCTTTATGCACCTTTAAATCTGTAATTGGAGTTATAGGTAAATTCAATTGAAAAGGTTTCCAGGATGAGCCACCATTCCAAGAGATATAAACACCTGTTTCCGTTCCTGCGTATAACAGATCTTTACGTGAAAGGTCTTCTCTCACTACCCTGGTAAATGCACCATAAGGTATTCCTGAACTAATATTAGTCCACGTTTTGCCATAATTTGTTGTTTTGTAAAGTGCAGGTGTATAATCATTAAACTTATATCGTGTTGTTGCTATGTATGCTGTTGCAGGATCATGAGGTGATATATCAATGGCATTAACAAGGCATTCTTTTAATCCTTTAGGTGTTACGTTTTCCCAGGTTTTACCATCATCCTTGGTAATATGCACAAATCCATCATCACTACCTGTCCAGAAAACACCTTTTTCGTGTGGAGATTCTATCATATAAGCAATGGTTCCATAATTCTCCGCCCCTACCGCTTCATTAGTATAAGGCCCGCCACCTTTTCCTTGTTTATCATCTTGATTCCGAGTTAAATCGGGTGAAAATTCTTCCCAGGTCACTCCCATATCTTTTGTTTTCAAGACCAATTGGGCAGAATGATAAAAAGTTCCCGGATCATGTTTTGACCAAATAATTGGTGCATTCCAATTATATAAATATTTCATATCCCGAGCTTCTCGACCAAGATATTGTATTGGAGCAGTCATAATATTTGTTCCGGATTTAGACTCCATATCTAAAACATCAATCATACCTAAATAAACACCTCCTAATATATATCTTGGGTTATCCGGATCGAATGCTAAGAAAGCACTTTCACCACCAGCTGAATAGGTCCAATCTTGCTCCGAAATACTCCTACGGCCAGTAGACAGACTTGCAATTTTTACCGATGTGTTATCTTGTTGGCCTCCATAAATATTATATGGAAATAAATTATCTGCATTAATACGATAAATCTGTGCTGTAGGCATATTATCTTGTGTAGACCATGTTTTGCCCTTATTGAATGAAATTGCGGCACCTCCATCATTGGCAATTACCATATTATTAGAATTATTCGGATTAATCCACAGGTCATGGTAATC
>JAGLKH010000056.1 GCA_023141985.1 Flavobacteriaceae bacterium
TTATTAATAAATACATTAGATTTTCAAGCTCAATATATGTATAATACTCTGCAATTGAATGTTGGTAATAATAAATTACACAATATATCACAATTAGCAGGTTTGTCAAAAAGCGATTGGAGTTGGGCCGGACTTATATTTGATACAGATAATGATGAGAACGAAGATATTTATGTTACCAATGGCTATAGAAAATATTCTTCAGACCATGATGTTAGAAAACGCGTTTTTGATGCCAAACAACTGTATAAAGGAAAAGTTCCTTTATCGGTAAAAGAAGATATATACGATAACTTACCTTCTGAAAAATTAGCCAATATATTATTTAAAAATAACGGTAATTTAATTTTTGAAAATATTACATCTTTTTCGGGTTTAGGTGAACCCTCTTTCTCAAATGGAGCTGCCTATTCTGATTTAGATAATGATGGAGATTTAGACATTGTAGTAAATAATATAGATGACGAGGCTTTTTTATTCAAAAATAATTCCATTGAAAATGGATTGGGAAATTATATCAAAATAATTACAAAAGGAAATCTATCCGAAGATTTTGCTAAAGTAGTTATATCATATAATGGAAAAACAAGAACTAAAGAATCGAAAAGGGTTAGAGGTTACTTATCTTCAGTTGATAAAACAATTCATTTTGGTTTGGGAAACACAACTATTATTGATACTGTTAAGGTCATATGGCCATCTGGAAAATATCAGGAACAATATAGTATTACAGCAAATGCTACAATAACTTTTAACGAAAAAGATGCAAAAGAAAACACACCAGTTAATATTTCAAATAAAAGTTTATTGTTTAAAAAAACGAGTAGTTTAATTAACTTTACACATAAGGAAAATGAGTTTAATGACTTTAAGAAAGAAATCCTCTTACCATATAAACAATCTACATTAGGACCCTATATTACTAAAGGTGATGTAAATGGTGATGGTAAAGATGATGTTTATATTGGTGGCG
This sequence comes from Flavobacteriaceae bacterium, assembly GCA_023141985.1. Lineage (GTDB taxonomy): Bacteria > Bacteroidota > Bacteroidia > Flavobacteriales > Flavobacteriaceae > PRS1. The sequence continues at coordinate 974 of JAGLKH010000056.1, forward strand.
CTCATAAACAAGCTGGGCAGTTGTTTATTCAAACCAATAAAGGGTTTTTGAAAGTTGACAATACTGTTTTTAATGAAGATGCACGCTATGAAGACATGGAAGCATTATTTATTGACATTGATAATGACAATGACAATGATCTATATGTCGTTAGCGGTGGTAGTGAATTTATTGATCGTTCAGAAAGTTTAAAGGATAGGATTTATTTAAACGATGGAAAAGGAAAATTTTCCAATCTCAGTTCATCTGACATATATGACTATACAATTAGTGGTAAAACCGTCACTAAAATAGATTTTGATAAAGATGGAGACTATGATCTCATTGTAGGAAACCGAATTAAACCACAAAAATACCCTTTACATGAACCCTCACTTGTATATGAAAATATTAATGGTACTTTTAAAAACGTAACAACCAAAGTAGCACCAGAATTTGAAGATTTTGGTATCGTTAATAAAGTTATTGCTACCGATATCAATAATGATGGATGGGAAGACTTTATTGCCGTAGGTGAATGGACTCATATAGGTATTTTTATCAATGAAAATGGTGTATTTAAAGATATTTCAAGTAAGAGTGGGTTAGACAAAGAAAAAGGGTGGTGGTATAGTATTACTGAAACTGATGTTAATAATGATGGTAATAAAGATTATCTAATTGGAAATATTGGCCTTAATATCAAATTTAAAGTAAGTACTGACAATCCTTTACGTGTTTATGCAGACGATTTCGATTTAAATGGAACGCTCGATGTTGTTTTGAGCTATAAATATAATGGCATGTTTGTTCCTGCCAGAGGGAAAGAATGTTCAACGCAACAAATGCCTTTCCTGTCTAAAAAAATACCAACATACCATCAATTTGCAAATTCTACATTAGAAGATCTCTACGGAGAAAAAATCTATACCGCTTATCAACGAGAAGCCAATCAATTTAAATCAATTGTTCTTTTAAATGATGGTGACGGAAAATTTAGAAAAATTACGCTTCAAAATATGGCTCAAACCATACCAATTTTAGATGGTGATACGTATGATTTCAATAAAGATGGTTTCGAAGATATTATTGTTGTTGGAAACATTTATAATACAGAAGCCGAAACACCTCGTTTGGACAATGCTTATGGTTTAGTGTTAATTTCAAATAAAAAAGATGGTTATACTGTTCTCGGTCCAGATAAAACAGGTTTATACATTAATGGTAATGCTAAATCTATCAAAGTGATTGAACAAACTTTTTTTAACAAGATTTTAGCAATTGTTGCTACTAATAATGCTGAGGTAGAAATTTTTGAATTGAATAGTACTGGTTACTAAGTAAATGGGGTGTAATTTTGTACTTTATTTATTCAATTACCTATTAATAAAGAGTATATACATTTTGTATCGGGAAATAACCTGCTTTCAAAACCATATTTGTCGATATTAATCTTACTTTATTTGGTATTCTAAGCTCACTAAGAATTCATAGTCAAAAAATTTAATATGCAAATTATAATTTTCGCAATAAAAGTGACTTAATATGAAAACAGACAAAGCATTAAAAGATTTAGTAAAACAAAAATACGCCGAAATTGCATTACAGGATAAAAATGAAAACAGAGCTTCATGTTGTGGGGCCTGAGACTGTTCAACCGAAGTTTATAATATTATGAGTGACAGTTACGACAGAATAGATGGATACAATCAGGACGCCGATTTAGGCTTAGGTTGTGGGCTTCCAACAGAATATGCCTTAATTAAAAAAGGGGATACTGTATTAGATTTAGGTAGTGGCGCAGGTAATGATTACTTTGTGCCAGAGCTCAAACCGGTAAAAAAGGAAAAGTAATTGGAGTAGATTTTACGCTCAAACAATAAACAAAGGTAAATTTTTAGTATATTTACCCTCGTTTAGATGACGTGAGTAATTATTACCCTTGTTCAAAATGACTGATTTTAATAGAAATAAACCATATAATAGTTTACCGCTATTACCACCGAAAGTAATTTTAGAAACGACTAAAGTCTTGCGCAAGACTATTGATGCCAGTAGAGCATTAGCGCAACTTAATGGTATGCTTACTAATTTGCCTAACCCAACATTGTTTTTAGATACAATTCATTTACAAGAAGCAAAAGCGAGTTCTGAAATAGAAAACATCATTACCACTAATGACGATTTGTATAAAGCTATAGTTGCTGACATAAAATTTGATAATCCGGCTACAAAAGAAGTGATAAGATATAAAGAAGCACTTTGGAATGGGCTACAGGAAATTGAAAAGCGACCTTTTATTACAACGAATTTGTGTGTTGAAATTGTACAGAGTATTAAAAAGAATGCCGCAGGTATTAGAACTACGCCAGGAACGGCTCTTAAAAATGCAAAAGGAGAAACCATTTATACACCACCAACAGGCGAAGACATCATAAGAGATAAATTAGCAAATCTTGAAGCTTTTATTAATGGCGAGTATGCAATGGATCCATTGATTAAAATGGCGATAATGCACTATCAATTTGAAGCGATACACCCTTTTAGTGATGGTAATGGTAGAACAGGACGTATTTTATTATTACTCTACTTAAAACTTGAAAAATTATTAGATACACCTGCTATTTATTTAAGCGAATACATTATTAAAAACAAGGCAGATTATTATGTTAAACTGCGAAATGTTACCGAAAACAACGACTGGGAAGCATGGATACTCTATATGCTTGAAATGATTGAATATACTGCCATTAAAGGATTACAACGTTTAAATGATGTTACAACATTGATGCAGACTATGACAGAGGAAATAAAATCAAGTTTACTAAAAGTATATTCTAAAGACCTTGTAGAAATATTATTTAGATTACCTTATACTAAACGACAGTTTTTAATTGATGCAGAGTTAGGTACACCAAAAACCGTTGGTAATTATTTAATAGAATTAGAAAACGCTGGCTTTTTAAGGTCTGAAAAGGTGGGTAAAGAAAAACTATACCTCAACCATCGCTTAATGGCAGTTTTAGAGCAGTCTTAATTACACTTTACTTTCTGGGGAATAGTATGTAGTTTAATATTGAATAAATAAGAGGAAGAGTTTTATAAAAAAGATTGTAGTTTTAATTTTTTTGTAGGATAGAAATTATGTGATTATCTATGGAAAACTAAGTATTATACCATTTTTACACCTCAATAGTGCTAAAGTCTCATGTATAAAGGATTGTTTGATATTGTATCGGAAAATAACCTGCTTTCAAAGTTATAATTGTCGATATTGATCTTACTTTATTATTCTAATAATTTAAAAGAATAAAACTTGTTTATTACAGCCTTTAATCGTAATATTGCAATATACAAATAAAGCAAAATGGGTTTAGCTAAAACAGAAATATTTACTGATCAACAAAATCAAATAGCAATTTTTGCTAAAGCCTTTGGGCATCCTGCAAGAGTTGCAATACTGCAACATCTTTTTAAAATAAACGCCTGCATCTGTGGCGACCTGGTAGATGAAATCGGGTTGGCACAACCTACAATATCTCAACACCTAAAAGAATTAAAACATTTAGGTTTAATAAAGGGTAGTGTAGAAGGGACAAGTGTTTGTTACTGTATCAGTCCAGAAAAATGGACACAAATGAAAACTGTAATGACTCAGTTTTTAAATCAGGATTTACAAGACGATAAACAGTGTTGCTAAAATTTAATATGCGCATCATAATTTTCACAATAAAAAGGACTTAATATGAAAACAGACAAAGAATTAAAAGATTTAGTAAAACAAAAATACGCTGAAATTGCATTACAAGATAAAAATGAAAATATGGCTTCATGTTGTGGATCAGGAGACTGTTCAACCGAAGTTTATAATATTATGAGTGACAGTTATGACAGCATAGATGGATACAATCAGGACGCCGACTTAGGGTTAGGTTGTGGGCTTCCAACAGAATATGCCTTAATTAAAAAAGGGGATACTGTATTAGATTTAGGTAGTGGCGCAGGTAATGATTGCTTTGTTGCCAGAGCTCAAACTAGTGAAAAAGGAAGAGTAATTGGAGTAGATTTTACTCCAATTATGATAGAAAAAGCACGGGAAAATGCTGATAAAAGAGGGCTTAATAATGTAGAATTCAGGTTAGGGGATATTGAAAACCTACCTGTCACTTCCAATACAATAGATGTCGTTGTTAGTAATTGTGTACTTAATTTAGTTCCTAACAAAAAAAGGGTATTTCAAGAAATATTGAGAGTGCTAAAACCTGGAGGGCATTTTAGTATTTCAGATATAGTTTTAATTGGCAATTTACCTCTTTCACTCATTCAACAAGCAGAAATGTATGCCGGATGTGTGTCTGGAGCCATTCAAAAAGAGACTTACTTAGACTTGATTAAAGTAAGTGGCTTCACAGATATAGTAATTCAAAAAGAAAAACCTATTATTATCCCTGATGATATTCTAAAAAATTATTTAAATGATGAAGCATTAACTTTATTTAAAAATTCTAACACAGGAATATTTAGTGTCACAGTATTTGCTAAGAAACCTAATATTTGTACACCTGATAATGGTTGCTGTTAAATTAATGCTATAAAACCAATAATAATGCTATTTAATACTATTGAAGCTGAAATTAACGCATTAGATCTTGAAACAATTACCCAAGATCGTAAAGAGATCTTACAGGCCTTAATCGATTACATAAACTCTAGATTGAATAGTAAACAAATTATAAGCCTCAATTTTATTTGTACACATAATTCTCGCAGAAGTCATTTAGCCCAAGTTTGGGCACAGGTAATGGCATCATACTATCAAATTAAAAATGTAAAATGTTATTCCGGTGGAACTGAAGCAACCGCCTTATTCCCTATGGTAACACAAACATTAATAAATAGTGGTTTTAAAATTGAAAGACTTTCAGAAGGAGAAAACCCTGTATATAATATCAAATATGCAGAAAGTAAAGCCCCTGTAATAGGAGTTTCAAAAAAATATGATGATACTTCTAACCCTTCATCTCAATTTGCAGCAATTATGACCTGTTCTCAAGCCGATGAGGAGTGTCCTTTTATTTCCGGAGCAGAAAAACGAATTCCAATCACTTATGAGGACCCGAAAATTTCGGATGGAACACCTTTACAAGAATCAACATACAAAGAGAGAAGTATGCAAATTGCAACCGAAATGAAATATGTCTTTTCTGAAATTAAACAAGCATAATGACAACAATAAAAAAAAAATTAAGTGTCCTGGATAGTTATTTAACCCTATGGATATTTATAGCCATGGCATTAGGTGTTGGGATAGGTTATTTTTTACCGTCATTTTCAGAAGTAATAGACTCTTTCAGTAGCGGAACCACTAATATTCCCATTGCCATAGGACTCATTGTGATGATGTATCCACCATTGGCAAAAGTGGATTACAAACTCTTACCTAAGGTCTTTAAAAATGTAAAGATCCTTTCAATTTCATTAGTATTAAACTGGGTCATTGGTCCTGTGTTGATGTTCGTTTTAGCCATTACATTCTTACAAGACTATCCCGAGTATATGGTAGGATTGATATTAATTGGTTTGGCTCGTTGCATTGCAATGGTTTTAGTTTGGAACGACCTTGCCGAAGGAAGCAGCGAATATGGTGCAGGTTTAGTAGCGTTAAACAGTATTTTCCAGGTATTTGCATATAGTTTCTATGCGTGGTTATTTATTACAGTACTTCCACCATATTTTGGTTTTGAAGGTGCTATTGTAGATATTTCTATTGCAACTATTGCCGAAAGTGTAGCTATTTATTTAGGAATACCTTTTGTTTTAGGTATTTTAAGCCGATTGATCTTTGTGAAATTAAAAGGAGAAGAATGGTACACAAAAAAATTTATTCCTGTTATTTCTCCGTTAACTCTAATGGCTTTATTATTCACAATTGTTGTCATGTTTTCTTTAAAAGGCGAACTGATAGTTGAAATCCCTATGGACGTATTAATTATAGCAGTACCTCTTTTAATATATTTTACATTAATGTTCTTTATTGCTTTTTTCTTTAGTAAGCTAATTGGAGCAGAGTATAAAACAAATGCAGCAATAGCATTTACAGCAGCAGGAAATAATTTTGAACTGGCAATTGCTGTAGCTATTTCGGTTTTCGGATTAAACTCCGGTCAGGCCTTTGCAGGAGTTATAGGTCCTTTAGTTGAAGTTCCTGCACTAATTCTATTGGTAAGAGTTGCTTTTTGGCTGAAGAAGAAATATTATAAATTAGAAGCATAGCGTCATTGAAGACATGCTGTAATCGACAATAACTGATCCAAAAGGGGAGCTAAAAAGGCATAAAAAACCCATAACAAAGCTGTGAGTTCTTGCGAAAATAATCTAACGGACAGCATACTATAATAATACTTTTTAACATATTTTTAAACCCATTTCATATAGATTTACTACATTTGTTTTAATAATGAAAGCATTTTTTAAAAATATTGCCTCTGTATTTTTAGCATTTTTAGTGCTATTCTCTACAATGTCATTTACTATAAGTGAGCATTATTGTGGTGATGTTATGGTTGCGCGCTCGCTTTTCTCTAAAGCGGAATCTTGTGGTATGGATTTTCAAAAACAATCTCAAAATGAAGGTTGTAATATTTTAAAAAAGAATTGTTGTAAAGATGTTGTAAAACAATTTGAAGGGCAGGATGAGTTAAAGATTTCTTTCGATAAACTTACATTAGATCAACAGATATTTGTTGCTTCATTCATATATTCTTACTTAAATCTATTTGAAGCATTAGAAGAAAAACCTAATGCATTTAACGATTACCCACCTCCTCTTATAGTCAGGAACATACACAAACTTGACCAGGTATATTTAATTTGATTTTTAAACATTAGACGGTATTGTCCTATGGATGTATTCCATGAGGATATGTCGTATATTTATGTGTGTATAACACCAATGTCTAACTGTTTAAAATCATGATCAATGCTAAATAAAAGCATAAAATTTCTAATAGAAAATAAACTTGTTGCAGTATTAATGCTCACCCTTTTTATAGGTTGGGGAATTATAAATGCACCTTTTAATTGGGATACCGGATTTTTACCAAGTGATCCGGTAGCAGTAGATGCTATTCCGGATATTGGTGAAAATCAACAAATAGTCTTTACAAAATGGGATGGTCGCTCACCTCAGGATATTGAAGACCAAATCACCTATCCATTAACTACATCGTTGTTAGGGATTCCAGGAGTAAAAACCA
>JAGLKH010000560.1 GCA_023141985.1 Flavobacteriaceae bacterium
TGGGGGTTTGAAGCACAGGATGTTGTACCGGATATGGTAATTATTGGAAAACCAATGGCAAACGGTCATCCTATGGGTGCAGTTATAACCACAAACGAAATTGCCGAATCTTTTAGTAAAGGTGTGGAGTTTTTTAGTTCATTTGGCGGAAATCCTGTTTCGTGTGCTATTGGCCTATCCGTTTTAGAAGTAATAGAAGAAGAAAAGTTGCAGGAAAATGCAAAAATTGTTGGTAATTATTATAAGTCGCTTTTGTTAGAGCTTCAAAAAAAATATAAATGTATTGGTAATGTAAGAGGCTATGGTTTATTTTTAGGAGTGGAAATAATTAAAGAAAATAGTTTAGAACCCAATATGGAATTAGCGCATTATATTAAAAATAAACTTAAAGACCGATATATACTTATCAGTACAGATGGTCCTTATAACAATGTGCTTAAAACCAAACCCGCACTATGTTTCACAAAAGAAAATGCAGAAAAAGTTGTAGAGAATATTGATGAGGTGTTAAAAACATATTACAACAATGCTATGTAATTTGAATGATGATTACCTTAAGCCAACACTAACTAATTATTATGCTAACTACTGCTTGTCGAGGAAAAATTGGATTATATCCACAGTAGATACTATGCCTACAACTTTTTCTTCTTCAATAATAGGAATTGCATGATATTCTCCTTTAGAAAGTTTAAGTGCTACCTCTTCTATACTTGAATTAGAAGGTAAAGCATAAGGATTAAAAGTCATGATATCTTTTACCGTTAGTTCATTATATACCTTATTATTATCATCAAGTCCAGCCTTTCCAATATTGTACATAAAGTCAATTAAACTTACCATGCCCACCAATTTATTGTTTTCTATAACAGGAATATGACGATGAAATTTTCTTTTTTCATAAATATGTTTGACGTCTAAAATTTTTTGTTGAGGTGAAACACAAACTACATTTTTTGTCATTATTGAAGATATTAAAGTTGTTTTCATAAGCTTATTTTTATAGATATAAAGTACGATATAAGTTCACTGCCAAATTAAATCAACATCCAATAATTACACATGATTTAAATCATTTTAAAATAAGTTATTTAGTAATATCTTTATTATTAATTTAAGATTAAGCATTATAATTTATGAAACATCCATAACTAAAGATTTGATACCCAAGAAAATGATTACGTGGATGTTACATCTGACCATTGAAAAACAATAAATATAAACTCATGAAAACTAAAACCTTATTGGAGCTACTAACTTTAACTTCCAGTATCTATTATTTAGCTAAGGATACACAGCTGATAGATAGAATTAACGAGCTGTCAGAGAAAGGAAAGGATAGTATTAATAAAATTAATTCGGAGACTCAATTAGACGAAGACGGAAATGAATTGGAATTTGTTGATAAAATTATACTTAAAACAAGTCAGGTAAAAGAAGAACTTGAGGAAAAAATTGAAGAATTAGTTGTTAAGTTCTACAAAAAAATCAACGTTGCACATTTAGATGAAATTAGAGCACTAAATGAGAAGGTTGAGAAATCTGACCAAGCAATTGCTTTATTAGAAGCACGATTAAATCATATAGAAGCTAAGAAATAAAATGGGGGTTTTCTATGACATTAGACTCAAGTTAAGATCGGTAGCGAGATACAATCAAATTTTGAGCGTTCTCGTTAAGTACGGGTTTGAGGACCTGGTACAGCATCTGGATGAAAGAAAGCAGTTTACATTTCTTCGACGAATCATTCCTAAAGCTTCAAAAAAGCATGCTGCTCAATTTACAAAGTGGGAAAAGATGCGTTTGGTATGCGAAGAACTTGGACCAACATTTATCAAGTTCGGGCAAATTTTGAGCAATCGTCCTGATTTAATTCCATTTGATTTAGTATTGGAGTTCGAGAAACTACAGGATAATGTACCACCTATGGATGATAAAATAGCTAAAGAAGTGGTGGTGTCTGAATTAAAAGACAAAGTTGATAACTTATTTGCCTGGTTTGATCCTAAACCTTTTGCTTCCGCTTCAATGGCCCAGGTGCATAAAGTGACCTTACACTCTGGAAAACGTGTTGCTTTAAAAATTCAACGTCCAGGCATTCAGGAAATTATTTTAGAAGACATTAAGGTAATGTACAGAGTTGCCAGTGTATTGGAAAGACGTATCCCATCTTTGAAAAGTTTTGATCCAATTGGTTTGGTTAAAAATTTCGAGGTTTCTATATTAAAAGAGCTCGATTTTATTAACGAGTCCATAAATGCTCAACGCTTTTATAATAACCTTATGCAAGATAAAGGTCATGATCAATTTGCTAATGCTCCAAAAGTATATCTGACTTATACAACACCTAAAATTCTTGCATTAGAATTTATTTCTGGTATTAAAATTGACAAAATAAAAAAATTAGAAGAAAAGAATATAGATACTAAGGTTATTGCTAAAAGATTAAGCATTAGTTTTTTTAAACAAATCTTTGAATACGGTTTCTTTCATGCCGACCCCCACCCGGG
>JAGLKH010000561.1 GCA_023141985.1 Flavobacteriaceae bacterium
AAAATGTCCACTGGACATTTTCTATGCGTTATGTCCCGTAATGACGATTGAAATAAACTTTTTAGACAGCATCATTAATTAACAACTTAAAATTAATTATTTTTTTTGGTTTACTACTAATCTAAAGCCTTCACCGTGAATGTTCAGAATTTCTACATTCTTATCCACTTTTAAGTACTTACGTAATTTTGCAATGTACACATCCATACTACGAGAAGTAAAGTAATTATCGTCCCTCCATATTTTTGTTAGTGCTAATTCTCTTGGCATTAAATCGTTTTCATGTAATGCTAATAAACGTAATAATTCGCCTTCTTTTGGTGATAACTTTACAGGATCTCCACCTTTATATTTTAAAAATCTCAATTTAGAATTAAGATGAAAATCTCCTATTTCAAACTCGAATTGTTTACTATCGGCAACACTATCTGTGGCTTTACGTTGCATTATAGCTTTAATTTTCATGAGTAGAACCTCACTATCAAAAGGTTTGTTTAAATAATCGTCCGCTCCTACTTTATACCCTCTTAATACATCTTCTTTCATAGCTTTAGCTGTTAAAAAAATAATAGGCACATCTTTGTTTTTTTCGCGAATTTCCTTAGCCAAAGTAAAGCCATCTTTGTAAGGCATCATTACATCAAGAATACATAAATCGTAATCGTCTTTCTTGAATTTTTCAAAGCCCTCCATTCCATTTTTTGCATGAACAACATCGTAATCGTTCATCATTAAATAGTCTTTTAAAACTGTTCCGAAATTAGGGTCGTCTTCGACTAAAAGTATTTTCTTATTTATTTCTTCCATAATTATATTATGATATTAATGGTAATCTTATAATAAAGGTGCTACCCTTTCCTTTTTCACTTTCTACGGTTACATAACCTTGATGGTCATCCACAATACGTTTAACGTATGCAAGCCCTAAACCATGACCTTTAACATTATGAACATTTCCTATGTGTTCTCTATAAAATTTTTCGAACACTTTTTTTTGAACGGATTTTGGCATTCCGCTACCTTGATCTTTTATTTTTAAAATAATACTATTCCCAACACTTTCGGTATAAACATCAATTTTAGGTTCATTTTTAGAGTATTTAACCGCATTATCTAATATATTAACTATAACATTAGTAAAGTGTGTTTCATTGGCTAAAATCGATGATTTCTTAGCATTTAAATGTGTTTTAATATAACCATTTTTATCTTCAACAATAAGCTCAATGTGAGTGATTGCATCTAAAATCAGGTCGTGTAACTTAACTCTTTCCTTACTAATATTAAGTTGTTTTTTTTCAAGTTTAGATATTCTTAGCACATTTTCTACTTGTGCGTGCATACGTTTATTTTCTTCCTTAATCATTTTAAGATAACGTTTTACTTTATCTTCGTCATGAATTATTTTAGGGTTCTTAATAGCATCTAAAGCTAAATTAATAGTTGCTATTGGTGTTTTAAATTCATGTGTCATGTTATTAATAAAATCCGTCTTTATTTGTGAAATCTGACGTTGTTTTAATAATTGATATATAGCGCTTATATAGGCAATAATAATAATAGTTGTGAAAACTATCGACAACAAAGTCATTCCAATAATTGATGAAAAAATAAATTGACGTCGCTCCGGAAAATTAACATACAACTTAAAATCACTTTCATTGTTATTATCTAAAAAAATAGGAACTCCAAAAGTAGATTTTTGCTCCAGCTCAAAATTTTGAGATTGGATTTTTGTCGCCAAATCTTTATCATAAACAGCATATTCGAAACCTATATCTATATCATCTTCTTTAAGCTTTTTGCTTAACAACTTATAAATTTCATTTTTTGAAACCCGTTTATGAATTGGTGTTATCTTTGAATAGTCTTTTTGACTTGTTTCAAAAATAATTTCTTCCATACGAGTAATATCTTCAAGTTGTAATAACCTTGCTTCTGGACTCAACTTTGAATTTAATTCAACATTCGATCTTTTTAAAACTTTTGTTTCACGCTCGTTAAGAAAACGTGTAACATTTATACTATCTAAACTTATGTCAAAGAACGAAGGGATCCTAAAATTTTCTTCTAAAATTCCATTTCTATAAATAAGCGTTTCATTAGAATCATTATCTTCTTGAAAAATGTATAAATTTCTAATTGCCGCTGTGTCTCCTTTTACTCCTTTTGCTATTAATTCCTGAAATTTATAAACAAATTCTCTATACTCTCTTTCTTCAATAGCATTAGAGGTATAACTCAATGCTTTTTTTACCTTAAAGGTAAATTGCTGTTCTTCGTTTTCAACATTATTATTAATATAATAAGCCTGAACAAATATGATACCAATAAGAGATAAACTCATTAATAACACCAACAAGATGAATAATCTTTTGTTCATTCAGTCAAAATTAACATTTTAACATTTAGAAAGAATAGCATTTAACCTTCCCTTAACACAAATGTTAAAATTTAGGATTTATTAATAATTTTAGAAGCTGTTGGTGGATATTTTTAACCTGATTCTCTGTCTGGTACAAATTATTATTATCTATAACAAAGTGAGATAATTTCACTTTTTCAGCATCGCTCCATTGATTATCCATAATAGCTTTTACTTTTTCAATTGTTGTGTTATCTCTTAGTATTACTCTTTGCATTCTGTCCTCTATCGAAGCTGTTACTGTAATTATATAATCACATTCTTTATAGCCTCCATTTTCGAATAAAATTGCAGCTTCTTTAATAACATATGGAGTGTCCTGTTTTTCAATCCATTTGTTAAAATGTGATCTTACTTTTGGATGCACAATAGCATTCATTTTAACTAACAAATCTTTATCATTAAATATTTTATTTGCAAGAAACGGTTTATTTAATTTACCCTCTTTATACGCTTTTTCTCCAAACAGTTGAGTGAGTTTTCTTTTAATAACTTTAGAGCTGTTCATTAATTTTTTAGCTTCTAAGTCGGCAATATAGATTGGTATGCCAATTTTATTAAACATTTTGGCAACTGTAGTTTTGCCGCTTCCAACACCCCCTGTTAAGCCTACTATCATCATTGTAATAAAATAAATTCTATTCGCTTTTCATTTAGTCTTACATTCTTTACCACATCTGGTTGTTGCATAATTTTTGGTGTTAAATAGGTGTCATCAGAATGTAATGTACTATAATCGCATTCTACAATAAAATTACTTGCTGAGATTGATTTAAAATTACTCAAACTCGTATAATATACTACTGAAACCTCTTTTGGGTAATATTTAATTTTTATGCCATCTGGAATATTAATTATATTTACAGGAACTTTAATTGAGCCTTCAGTAAATTTTTCTATTTCAGCAATTACCTGGACCTGGTTATGAGAAAATTTTAAATCTTCTGCATATTTAGGTAAATTGAGATTAAGCGAAACTAATAAATTTGAGTTTACATCTTTTATTTTTAATTGCTCTGTTACAATTTCAGTAATTGAATCTATTAAAAACTTTGAACCAATCACCTTGATCGAATCAGGTATTAACTTATAAGTATCGATTAAATCGTAACCAGGAGAAAAGTTTATATCAAAATCTAAAACAACAGGTATTTTTTTAACATGATTAACATCATATCTAAAAGCAATAGTTTCCGGGTTTATACTTTCAATTTTTATATTTGGGTCGAACTGTGACACTATATTTGAAAATTCTCTTTTTTCAATCCAAAAATAATGAGTTGTATTTTTATCTAAATTTTGGAAGTCGACTTTTATTGTAGGTTCAGTAAAATAATATTTTATTAATCTAAAGCCGTATGTGGTTAATGTAATCTGTACTACATGTGAAGAATCCCTTACTATTACTTTGTCCTCTGGTACATTTATAGCATCAATATTAAAAGTAATGGTTTGTGTATAATCTTTAGAAAGTTTAGTTAATACAGAAAATAATAAAGCCAAAATGAGAAAAAGCACAAAAATATTTACTTTTTTGCTACTAAAAAATGATGCTATTTTGTTTTTAAATGCCATATCATTTAGCTTTAAAAAATAAATTAGAAAACTGCTGCTCTATATCTTTATTAGAGAAACTCAAAATTAAAGTAGATTTTAAAAATCCATAACCATATCCAAAAAACTGAACAATAATTGCTATAATTGACAAAAAAGGTACAATTATATTTTTGGTTCTAATAAAAGCATAAATAAAACTTACTACAAAATATAATGCGTAAATTTTTAAAGCTAACACGACTCCAAATATAAATAGAGCTATTGAAGCTAAAAAACCTAAACTAAAAAGTGTTGGAAACCAATAAGTCAGTTTTTTAGTTTCTGGATACCAATGATTTAATATAGGTCTTACAGATCCAAATTTATAGACTTGTTTATAGAATTTAGTCCATGAAATTCTTCGCTTATGATATACAAAAGCTTCCGGAATTAATTTTGTTTTAAAATTTAATTTGGATAATCTAATAGACAAATCAGGATCTTCTCCGGGATGAATTCTACCAAAACCACCAGTCGCTTCAAATGCAATTTTAGAAAGTCCCATATTAAAACTCCTAGGCTGAAACTTATTTATACTTGCTTTACTACCTCTTATGCCACCTGTTGTAATAAAAGAAGTCATTGAAAAATTAATTGCCTTTTGCAAAT
>JAGLKH010000562.1 GCA_023141985.1 Flavobacteriaceae bacterium
TCTTTAAATAATCGAATTTTTTTTTCTAATTCGATGATGTCTTTTTCAACTACTGGATTTTCTAATTCTGTTCTAAAACTTTGCATGACCGTTCTTACCTTTCCAAAGGGAAGGAATTTATTAATATTAATTTATTGAAGGTGGATTCCACATTCTCTATTTGACAATACTTTTGTTACATCGAAATAAGATTCGTTTTTAGGTAAATTATGTGCCTCTATATAATTGTCTAAATCATCATCTGTACAATAATAAAAAGGGCTTACTTTTAATATTCCATCTTTACTAAGGCTCAATATATCTTTAGAACTTCTATATTCGGTTTGTCTTACTCTTATATTAGTAAACCACACTTTAGGTTGATGCTCTTTTATGGCTCTTCTAAATGGTTCTAGTTTTACAATTTCTGTAAATTTCGCATGTTTTGGATTGGAAACTTCGGGTAATCCAATTGTAGAATCTATAAATGCTTTACTTTGAAGTGGTACATAAACATGAATATTTAATTGATACTTATCAATTACATTAATTGCATGCTCATACGTTTTAGGCGTATTATAACCAGTATCACACCAAATAACATCAATATTCTTATCCTTACGGAAGAAGGTGCTTAAAAGTACAGCCGAATAAATCCCAAAACTAGTTGTTACAATTCTCTTTTTAGATAATGGTAAAGCCCAATCTATTATTTCGTCAGGCGTTTTATTCCTTAATTCTTTGTTTAATGCTTCTAAATTTAAATTCATCATTTTCCCCATTTTATATTATTCCAAACCCTTTCGTGATAGAAGTACAATACCATTTTCGATAGCAACTCTATTGCTCCAATAGAGAACGCTAATGCTAAAGTTCCAGTAATTAACCAAGAAATTAAAACGGTATCCAGTGTTCCAACAATTCTCCAACTAATCGTTTTAACAAGACTTCGCTTAAGTTTTTCTTTTGATTTAATTGTTTTGTCTTCTTTGATTTTAATATTTATTATACTACTTATCATTATTATTTATATTTATCCTATAGATTTAATAGATTAATGTGCTAAAGTATTGCATTTATTGAATAATCCAAACTTATTTTATGTGTTTTTTGCTAAATTAAATCTGATAAAGATTTATTATTAAAAATATTTAAGGTGCAATCTCTAACTTCTATCATTAAATTATGAACTGCACAAGTATTTTCGTCTGGACAGTCATCACATTTTTCATAAAAATTTAAACTCACACAAGGTATCATTGCTATTGGTCCTTCTAATACCCTCATTACAGAAGACATTTTAATTTCTTTAGGATCTTTTAAAAGATAATAACCTCCTCCTTTGCCCTTTTTTGAACCTAAAAATCCGCTTTTTCGAAGTGTTAATAAAATACTCTCCAAAAATTTTTGTGAGATATTTTCACTTTTAGCAATTGTTGCAATTTGAACGGGTTTATTATCGGTTCTTCTGGCAATAAACGTTAGAGCCTTTAAACCATATTTCGTTTTTTTAGAAAGCATCTTGCAAAGATACTTATTTTAATATTGAACTCATCTGGACTTTTTTTATTAAGGCGAAAAATCAGGCTTTTGTTCTCAGATGAAGACTTTTTTGCACTTCATAGCAGAGTTACGAAGTAATAAAAAGGTAAAATATGAGGACAAAATGGTGTTTTTGTAGTCAATCATAAAAAGTCCAGATAAGTTCATTCATAGTAATGCTTGTTTTAA
>JAGLKH010000563.1 GCA_023141985.1 Flavobacteriaceae bacterium
ATTCTGTATTTAGATTCCCGTTTTCTCGGGAATGACAATTTCAATGGAAACCCCGAATACTGTCATAGCAATTGCAGAAAACAATATTCCCCTTTATGTTTAATTCTTGGAAAAACAGGGATGCACAAAAACAACAATAAGAGCAGACAATTAAACTATAAGCAAAACAAATTGTCAGGTTGTAAGCTTTGGCATTTTTTTTGACTAATTTTGTATATTAATTAGAAATAAAACACAATTAAATTAAATATTATGGCATTAGAAATAACAGATGCAACGTTTGAAGAAACTGTATTAAAAAGTGATAAACCTGTAATGGTAGATTTTTGGGCAGCTTGGTGCGGGCCATGTCGCATGGTAGGACCGGTAATCGAGCAAATTAGTGAAGAATATGCCGGAAAAGCTGTTGTAGGTAAGGTTGATGTAGATGCAAATCAAGAATTTGCTGCTAAATATGGTGTACGTAATATCCCTACGGTTTTAGTTTTTCAAAATGGTGAGGTTGTTGGCCGTCAAGTTGGTGTAGCACCAAAAAATGTATATGCTGAAGCTTTAGATTCACTTTTATAGTTTAAAATGTAAAAGAAAACACAAAAGGTTTGTCAATATGGCAAACCTTTTTTAGTTTAGAATAATTATATAATTTTATATTCAATTTTAACTCTCCCCCAGGGAGAGATGTCACAAAGTGACAGAGTGGGCTATGAATTTACAACAAGAACTCAATAAAACCGGAGGATTTAAAAACCTTGCATTACTTGCTAAACAAGTCGTAGAAGGATTTATTGCAGGAATGCATAAAAGTCCGTTTCATGGGTTCTCGGCAGAATTTGCAGAGCACAAAATTTATAATCATGGTGAAAGCACACGGCATATAGATTGGAAACTGTTTGCAAAAACAGATAAACTCTTTACCAAGAATTATGACGAAGAGACAAACTTAAGATGCCATATTATTGTTGATAATAGTAGCTCTATGCATTATCCTCAAGTTAATAAATTGGGTTTGAGTACCTTAAATAAAATCGGATTTTCAGCTTTGGCTGCAGCCTCTTTGATGTATATTTTAAAGATGCAACGAGATGCTGTTGGATTAAGTGTTTATAGTGATACCTACGATTATTATGCTCCTGAAAAAGGTAGTGAGCGTCATCATAGGATGCTTTTAGATCAATTAAGTAAGACAGTAATATCTAAACCACAGAGCACTACAACTAAAACCTACGAGTTTTTGCATCAAATAGCTGAAAAAATGCATAGACGTTCTATGATTTTTGTGTTTACAGATATGTTTCAAACAGGTATTGATGAATCTAAACTTTTTGATGCTTTACGGCATTTAAAATACAATAAACATGATGTTATTTTGTTTCATGTTTTCGATAAAGAAAAAGAAATAGATTTCAATTTTGATAATAACCCTAAACGTTTTGTAGATGTTGAAACTGGAGAGTTTATCAACCTTTATGCTAATAATATTAAAGAAAATTACGAGAAAGCTGTTAAAGTATATTTTAATAACATTAAATTAAAATGTGGCCAATATAAAATTAAATATGTTGAAGCAAATATAAATGAGAGTTTCGATAAGATCTTGACCACTTATATGTTAGAACGACAAAAATTTGTTTAGCCTTATTTTTATAGTAAAAAACATAAAAAATAGTTGTGATATAAAAAATGGGGTGTATATTTGCAACCGCAATACAGCACCGGTTTGGTAGTTCAGTTGGTTAGAATACC
>JAGLKH010000564.1 GCA_023141985.1 Flavobacteriaceae bacterium
TAACATCTGCAATTTTTGCTTTAATGGTATAGTATCCCTGAGCATCCGTTTTTGTTCCGGTTGTTGTGCCTTTTAAAATGATGTTTACATTTGGCAAAGGTGCATTGAGATGTGTTACTTTACCTCTTATTTCTTTTGGTAACAATCGGTTTTCTTGTGAAAACAAAACAAGAGATAGACAAAATAAAATTATGGCAAGACCTAACGATTTCTTTTTTAAAATGTAGCTAATCATCATTATTTATTGAATGAGTTATCCTACAAGTTACTAAAATTATCTATATGGTTATCAGAAAGTTAATATATTTAATCTTTAATTATGATATGCGGAACGTTTTTAACATCCCAATCAATAACGAAACCACCTGCTAAAGATTGGGCAATTTTTTATATAAAATAGTTGCTGTTAATCATCAAAAGGGTTTTGAAATGGGATATCATCATCGGGATCTTTATCATCATAGTTTACTCCCGGTGGATTAAAAAGTCCCCAACGATCAATAATATAATTCCAGCAATCAAAAGTTTTTACCCATTCGGCAAAGAGTATTCTAAATGCATCAACTTCTGTTCTTAATAAATCAAGGTATTCGGTATCTTTAAAACCATGCATTTCTATGCCTCGAGTATCTGTTATGAGTTCTCTTGCTGCTTTTCGAATAATAGCTGCATTTTCCATTTTGAGGTCATAGATGTCCACAGCTTCTGCTCCAGCAATTTTTGCGGGAATTATAGAAGCATTTTGGCACAAATAGTCAAGATTGTGCTGTATCATGTCTGCTTCTATTTCTTTTTCAAATTGTATATCTGTTTTTGAAACCGCTTCAGAAATGGAATCTACTAATTTTAACAATTCCATTGCCTTTTTATAAATTGGCATTTTCTGAATCTCTTCGTGACTTTTAAAATCATCTTCTTCTTCTTCTTCAAACATAAAAGATTTGTTGTATGAAAGTTTAATCTATAATTAAATGCGGAACGTTTTTAACATCCCAATCAATAACCAAACCACCAGCAAGAGATTTTGCTATTTCTTTGCCGTAAAGATATTCGCATAAGTATAAAGCCGCTTCAAAAGATTTTGCGCCTCCAGATGAGGTAATGTACTTTCCATCGTGTACAAAAAGGACTTCCTTTCTTATATCCAATTCAGGAAACAGATCTCTCATTTTGTCAATATCGCTCGGAAAGGTTGTAGAAACGGAATTATCTAATAATCCAGCTTTTGCCAATACAAAAGCACCATCGCAATGTGAAGTAATAAATTGAGCTTCTTTATCGACTTTTTTTACAAAATTAATCATTACTTCATCTTCCAAATCAGTATCTAAATGATGCTCGGCACTAGGCACAACGAGGATATCTATTTTAGGTAAAGAGTCGGTTATATAATTATAATCGGGAAGAATCCGCATGCCTTCAAAAGTTGTTATGACATCGTCTGTGTTAGCAACAGTAAACACATTCATTGCCTTAATACTATCTCTAAATATGGTGTGCTGAAATATATCGAAAGGAGCAGTTAACTCTGTGTTAAAAGTACCATCCATAATTAGAAAAGCAACATTATATCTATTGGGCTCCAGTTTTGGAAATACCTTGTCATCCTGAACTTGTTTCAGGATCTCATTTTTGCTATCTAAATTTTGATTGTTTTTTTGTTCTTCGGAAGAATTACAACTTAATAAGATGCTTATTGTAAAAAATAAATATACGTATTTCATTTTAAAAATTTGTTTTTAAACCTCACAGGTTTTGAAAACCTGTGAGGTTTGTTTTAGTTGATTCGCCAAGGCGGATTTTTTCT
>JAGLKH010000565.1 GCA_023141985.1 Flavobacteriaceae bacterium
CACTTTCGCCAATAATAGCGATACATTCATTTTCATTAATTGTCAAGCTTATATTTTTTAATAACTCCCTTCGGCCTGCAAAACGAAACGATACGTTTTTAATTTTTAATGATTTAAAAGTTGTGATATTTAGGTTTCTTTAAATAGATAT
Organism: Flavobacteriaceae bacterium; assembly: GCA_023141985.1. Taxonomy (GTDB): domain Bacteria; phylum Bacteroidota; class Bacteroidia; order Flavobacteriales; family Flavobacteriaceae; genus PRS1. The sequence continues at coordinate 152 of JAGLKH010000565.1, forward strand.
AAATTCGTAATTTTAAAATCAAAATAAAACTACGTGAGTAAATCTCTTTCTCCTTTTACTAAAGAACAACTGCTTCCTCAAGAAGAAATGCTTGAAGTGCTTAAGCGCAAGGGCAATTTATTTATCGGGATTCCTAAAGAAACGTCCTTCCAGGAAAAACGGGTTTGCCTAACGCCTGATGCTGTTTCAGCATTAGTAAATAATGGTCATAATGTGCTTTTAGAGTCTGGAGCCGGTGAAGGCGCTAATTTTCAAGACCGGAATTATAGCGAAGCCGGAGCTAAAATTTCAAAAGACAAAGCCAAAGTATTTTCTTGCCCAATCATCTTAAAAGTAGAGCCGCCTTCGATAGATGAGATCAAGCTCATTAACCCTCAAACAATTCTAATTTCTGCATTGCAGCTTAAAACACAAGGTAAAACCTATTTTGAAGCACTAGCAAAAAAAAGAATTACAGCAATTGCTTTCGAATTTATAAGAGATGAAGATGGTGCTTACCCAGCGGTTACACAATTAAGCGAAATTGCAGGAACTGCTACAGTACTTATTGCTTCCGAATTACTATCTAATGTTAATAATGGTAATGGATTGCTATTCGGAAATATAAGTGGCGTCCCTCCTATTGAAATAGTTATTTTAGGTGCTGGAACAGTAGGAGAATTTTCTGCAAGATCAGCAATTGGATTAGGAGCTAACATTAAAGTTTTTGATAATTCTATTTCAAAATTGCGCACACTGCAAACTAGCCTTGGAAGAACAATATATACTTCAACTATGCAACCCAAAAGCTTACTTAAAGCACTAAAACGTTGCGATGTTGCGATAGGTGCAGTTAGGGGTAAAAACAGGGCACCTGTTTTAGTTAGTGAAGACATGGTAAAAAACATGAAAGCAGGAGCACTTATAATAGATGTTAGCATTGATATGGGAGGATGTTTTGAGACTAGCGACATTACAACCCACGATAACCCAACTTTTGAAAAACATGGAGTTATTCACTATTGTGTGCCAAATATTCCTGCGCGTTACTCCAGAACGGCTTCAGTTTCAATTAGTAATATATTTACTCCTTATTTATTGAAAATTGCAGAAAATGGTGGTATAGAAAATGCGCTTCGTTTTGATCGTGGTTTAAAAAATGGTTTGTATTTTTACCACGGAATTTTAACTAACAAATCTGTGGCAGATTGGTTTGATCTTGATTACAGAGATGTTAATCTTCTAATTTTTTAAACTAAAAAGCTGTTTGTTCGAGTTTTTTATGGTAGAAAAAGTATTGAGAACAGTTTTTAGTCTAATTAGTTCTATTCTCGATACTAATTTCACTCTTTTACAATAGTGAAATTCACTCGAATTGACGATTTTTTTTAATGACAACCGGTTAATTTATTATAAACACATGAAACTTATACAACGCGTGGGATTTTATCTTGGGGGATTCTCTATTGGACTTGTTTTTTTAGCTTTTTTTTTAAGTGGTAAAAGAGCTTCTTGTAGCTATGGCCCAGATGCCAGAGTACTAAAAAATATTAGTACAAAACAGCTTGTTTATTCTCAAAACGTACTAGACCTTATTCAAAATAAATCTATTGATACATTAACAATTTCAGAAGTATTAAAGTTTGGAGATGTGAATTTTTCTGAAAGTAACACAAAACTCGATTCTTGTAATATCTATGTTATAGAAAGAGATTTTAATGGTAAAGACATTTCATTATCTGTTGAAAATTGTGAAACTATTGCTACAATAAATTCTATTAGTTTCGAATATAACTAACACTTCATTTGCATGCGAAAACTAAAATATGATTATCACCTCCACATATGTGTGGCAAAGAGCAAGATTTCATTAATTCTGCATTTAAAGAAAACTTTATAGCTCCTTTTGGATCTAATATTCCCGGGTTTGAAGACGATTTATAAAGTTATTTAAAGCAAGGCTGTTTTGTGGCGGCTTTAAATTCTGGAACAGCAGCAATTCATTTGGCATTAATTCTGCTTGGAGTTGATAAAAATGATGAAGTCATCTGCCAAAGCAATACATTTATAGCTTCAGTAAATCCTGTAATCTATCAAGGCGCGACACCTGTTTTTGTAGATAGTGAATCTGATACATGGAACATCTGTCCGGAACTATTAGAAACAGCAAT
>JAGLKH010000566.1 GCA_023141985.1 Flavobacteriaceae bacterium
TAAAAAAGTGAAACGTGTTTTTAACTTGTTCATCAATGCGATTAAAAGTGTCATTAATTATCAATAAAGTTAATCATATATTTGAAATTATAAGTTTATCATAATCAATTGAGGTTCTGTAGCATCTTTTAAACTTTGATAGAGGGTGTCAGAATATTTTTAATTTGAAAAGGGATTTTTACTTTCTAATATTTCATCAAGCTTTTCAAACAAATCAAATATCTGGTTCGAGAATAGGTCAATGTAGTGTGCATTATATTTATTAAAAAGCCCTATTTACAGCATGTTAGTAGATAGGGTTTTTAATTTGTGCCGACATAGTGCCGACATTTAGATCAACTTCAAGCTGAACGGATAAATTATACATCTTCACAGAATTACACTCAACGAATCTGCGAATTACAGCATTTCTTTTTTAAAAAGACTTTGTAGGTTTACAATATATTTTATTCAGAATATATTTTCGGATTTGGATAAAAAGCAGCAATGGCAAACCAAAAACTTATTACAGATTTTGTAGATGTTAATGTCTCACCTGTTCGAGGACCAGATATTGCTTTACCAAAAACAGACCATTTATTGCCTTCATTGTCTTTGAAGAAGGTTTCTGAATTATTAAAATCATATCCAAAGTCTAGATTTAAGTAATCTCCATTTAACTTAAATGCAGTTATTAAATCTTTGTTGCCAACTATTAAATATTCATTCCCGTTAAAAGTATCATTGATAACATTTCCATTTTCAAAATCAGAAAATTGATAAACTTTTGATTTATTATTATCTATAATAGCAAAAATTCTTTGCTTATTTGGTAAGGCGGAATTAGTTGGAGATGGGGTAAATAGAAATCTAGCATGATTAGTTTTATAATCTCCGTATGGGTACAAATCATAATCTCTAGAAAAGCCTGTGTTTAAGCTTAAAGCTTTAGTATTGGGGTATAATGATTGCCAAGTTAACCAATTAGTTTCTATAACTTGTGTTAAAGTTGGCTTATCACCAATCAAGCCGCCATTTACAGACTCTAATCTTAGTTGAGCCCAGTTACTATCCGTATTTCTATCATATAATATCAAATTGGTATTATACAATAATCCAGATACACCAAAGGTAGTTTTAGTTCCGTTTGATTTAGATTCCCACCCAAAAGCAGTTCCAGTTAATGGACAATAGTTTATGGTAATAAAGTCGCCTCCAATCTCATCATTTGTAATTTCATGCCAATCTAATATCTTATGCGGATACGCTTTAGCCTCATTTCCGTTTATAATGCCAATAACTAAATCATTTGGATTGATATAAGATGCTTCATTAGAGTTTACAAAAGTGGGGAAATCTAATGATGGAATACCATCTTTTCCTGGGCCACCATCTTTAACTTCGGATATTGGAATTAACCATTCATTACTATTTGAATTGTTAGTATCATTATTATTACTCAAACTAGTATCATTGTTATTATCACTGCAGGCAATAACCAATGATAATATAAATACATAAATCACATTTTTTTTCATAACTTTTAATTTATATTAATAACATTTTCTTTTTTTGCAATCTTTATTAAAATACCTGAAGTTATTCTATATGTTGGTGTTAATTGGGTTCCATCAACATTACTATATAATGGTATTTCAGCTTTAGTTGAAAAGGCAATATTTGGATTTAAGTTAATCGAAAAATTTGGAATAATGGAAATCCAATTTCCGCCAGTGCTAAATATATCGAAGCCACCTGTTTGGTCTTTTTGAGCATCTCTATATTTAAACGAAATGCTTGGATTAGATAGCGTATTAAAAAGTATAAATTGATCAGAAAAACTTATAAACCCTTGAAACTCTTCACCAAACTTGTATGTTGAATCTCCAAAATAAGAAGAATTAGTTCCAGGGGCTCTATAAATAAATCTGGCTGATATCGATAAAGAAGGTCTAAAGTTAAATCGTTTAGAAATTTGGCTCAAGTAAATTATATCCCAAGCGTTGCTTCCGGGTTGTAAATCGGCATTTAGTATTATACCTTGATTATTAGTTTCTGTTGATGAGCCCAAAGGGATTTTGGTGCCTATGCCCAAAGATATATCGCTATTTGCACCAAAAAGCACATTAGAGAAATTATATTTCATTAATAAAACAGCATCACCAATTCCAGAAGTTACATCTAAATCTTCATTCCCAAATTGGGAAATGTTCCGACGTTGGTTTACCCAAGTAAATAAACCTTCAGCAGATAAATTATTTGTTATAGAGTATCCGACATTTACTAAAACAG
>JAGLKH010000567.1 GCA_023141985.1 Flavobacteriaceae bacterium
TAAAACGATCTATAATAAGTTGTTTGTCTATCATTTTAAATTGTATTTATTCAAAAATAACTAACCCTTATTAAAGAGGCAAGTCTTATGCTTGTTTCTTTTTTCTTGGCTTTATTTGAATTACTTTTGCAATCAGAAAACAGATAAACAAACCATTTTTAACTTCATGTATAAAGTATTCATACGACCTATACTTTTTTGTTTTGATCCTGAGAAAGTACATTATTTTATATTTTCTCTAATTAGAATTTTGTGCAAAATACCTTTGATGTCAAATGTATTTCGAAGTTTATATAGTGTTGAAGACAAACGCTTAGAGAAAGAAATATTTGGATTAACATTTAAAAACCCTGTTGGATTGGCAGCTGGATTTGATAAAAATGCGGTGTTATTTAATGAATTGGCAAATTTTGGTTTTGGATTTATTGAAATAGGAACAGTAACACCTAAGCCACAAGTTGGAAATCCCAAAAAGCGTTTGTTTAGATTACAGTCTGATAAAGGGATTATTAATAGAATGGGTTTTAATAATGAAGGGCTAGAAGCTGCTATTACCCAGTTAAAGAAGAATAAAGGACAGGTAATAATTGGAGGTAATATTGGGAAAAATACTAATACAGACCCTGAAGATTATACCAAAGACTATTTGGAGTGTTTTAATGCATTGCATTCTTATGTTGACTATTTTGTGTTAAATGTGAGTTGTCCAAACGTTAGTAGTCATGCAAAATTAACTGATAAGGACTATTTAGAAGAACTGATTAGCGAAGTGCAACATGCTAATAATGGGTTTGATGTTAAAAAACCTATGTTACTCAAAATTGCTCCAGATTTAAATACTATTCAACTAGATGAAATTATAGAGCTTGTTGCAAATACCAAAATTGATGGTATTATAGCAACAAATACGTCTGTAACAAGAGAAGGTCTAATCACATCTCAGGAAAGATTAGAAGCTATAGGAAATGGAGGTTTAAGCGGTCAACCTATAAAAGACAGAAGCACTCAAATTATTAAGTATTTATCTACTAAAAGCAATAAAGCGTTTCCAATTATTGGAGTAGGAGGCATACACTCGGTTAATGATGCGCTGGAGAAGATCGATGCCGGAGCAGATCTAATTCAGCTTTATACAGGCTTTATTTATGAAGGCCCAAAAATTATAAAATCTATTAATAAAGCATTAATTAATAATTAATTTCTGCGTTTTACTGTTGCCTTCATAGGTGTTTAATCTTAAAAGATATACACCCTTTTGTAACCCATCTAAATTCCAATTAATTGTATTTAGTTCATCTTTTATATTAATGTTAGTTACTAGACTCCCAATAATATTATATACTTCCAAAGTTTTTAAGTTTATACTTTGAATATTAGAAATTGTGATTTGTCCTTTTGTAGGATTAGGAAATATTTTCACTTGACCTATTGAGGCTTCATTAATATTTAAAACAGAGTCTAAGGATATCGTTAGCGTTCCAATTTTATTACTATTAAAAGGTGAAACGCCTTGTAAACTGCTAATTGGATCTTGCGGATTTGTATCATTATTTGGCGATGTATAATTTGTGCCATCGTCTGTTCCTGCATCATATGGAAATAAATCAATAGAAATATTGTCTTTCCAATTATTACCTCCATCTAAAAGTGAAAAACTGTTTATAACTATCATCCAATCTGGACTTGGAGCAATCATAGAAACCAAAGTTAATAAAGGATAATCTTTATTAATTTCTAAATCCATCAATGTTATAGTTCCTGTTGCAGAACTTAAATCATTTCCATCAATATATTGTTCTGTATTCCCATTTGTGATACTATTATCTACTTCACTATTAAAAATGGTATTATTTCCTAATTCAGCTACATTTTCTATGCCTTGTGTAGCATTCTGACCCATTTCTAAAAATGTAATATTGCTATTGTGATTAGCTCCAACTAATTTTGACCAATGAGCTCCGCTTGGAAGAGTACCATGATCTGATGAATTCCAAACACTTGTGAAAGTAATAGTATAAGTTGCAACAGATTGACTATGGCTAATCATAGACGTTAAAAACGCTAATAGTAAAATGCTGTTTTTAAAAAAATTATTTTGTTTATGCATTATTGATTAGTTTATAGTTAGTTCGAATAAAAATAATATGCCTTACAATTCTTTCGGAAACTAATAGTAT
>JAGLKH010000568.1 GCA_023141985.1 Flavobacteriaceae bacterium
TCGATAAGCTAATTTTTGATAGATTTCTTTAGAAACCTCAATGATGTTGATTTGTTGATTTGTTAATGTGCTGATTTGTTCTTCCGAAAATAATTCAGGATAAAATAAAATTGTTTCAATGTAGTAACCTCCTTTTAGAGCAAGATTAATTTCGCGTTTACCTTCAATTAGAAATAAACCAGACTTTTTTCGCTCTCTAGGTTTATCTTTAAGCTGTACTAATTGCTTAATAAAAGGATTTTGTAAACTGCTGATTTGCTTTGTCATTTCGAGGCAAAAATAGATTAATTATTGTAATTATTTTGTAGCTTAAACGTCAAAACACTAAACTAACTACAAAAATGAAAAAAGCTGCACTTTTATTACTAACTACAATTTTGTTCTTTTCTTGTAAAAAAGATACAAAAGCTAACGAAATTAAAGAACCCTCTCAGGATTCAATAGCAACTAAAATTTACCCTGAAAATATTTCAAAAATATTTGATGCTCATGGTGGTTTAGAGACATGGAATACTATGCAATCGCTTGTGTTTACGATGCCTAAACCTAATGGCGATGAAATAACTACTACAAATTTAAAATCAAGAGAGTCATTAATTGATATGCCAAATCATACGATTGGTTTTGATGGAAATGAGGTTTGGTTACTCAAAAAAGACACTACAGCTTACAAAGGTAATCCCAGGTTTTATTATAATTTATTCTTTTATTTTTATGCTATGCCTTTTGTATTAGGAGATGACGGTATTAATTATAAAGATGTAGAACCATTAACTTTTGAAGGTAAAGAGTATCCGGGGATACTTATTTCTTACAGTAGTGGAATTGGAGAATCTCCAGAAGACGAATACATTTTATATTACGATACCGACACAAATAAAATGGCTTGGTTGGCTTATACGGTAACGTTTTTCTCCAAAGAGAAAACCAAAGACTTTCATTTAATTAAATATGACGATTGGCAAATGGTAAAAGGTTTATTATTGCCAAAAACATTTAAATGGTATGGTTTTGAGAATAAAGTTGTAGGTGAATTTCAAAAAGAAATGCACTTTGTAAATGTATCTACTTCAAAAGAAAAACCTGAAAACAGTTTGTTTGAAAAGCCAGAAGATGCTCAAACTATTGAATAAAAAAGCGAGACAATTAATTGTCTCGCTTTTCAATTTAAATAATAATTTACTTTCCTTTATACTTGTTACTATAACGCTTCCATAATTTAGTATGGTGACTTTCTAAACTAATAGAGCGGCCATCAATAAAAGCATGCGTTAAAATATTGGTTCGCATATCTAAAGCATCACCTTCACTAATAAACAAGGTTGCACTTTTACCTTTTTCTAATGTTCCATAATCAGTATCTATACCTAAAATTTTTGCAGTATTAGACGTTATGAGTTTTAAGGCTTCTTCTTTATCCATACCTTGTCCAACAACTTGTCCAGCCTGAAATGGTAAATTTCTTGCGTTTGCACGTTCCATCTGTCCGCTATTTTCTAAACCAACAAGAATACCTTGATCTGTTAAAAGTTTTGCTAGTTTATATGGAAAGTCGTAGTCGTCATCATCACTATTTGGTCTACTATGTACTCTCTTTACCAGAACAGGAATATTATTAGCTTTTAAAAGTGCTGAAACTTTGTTGGCTTGATAGCCACCTACAATGACCATATTATTAATACCATTAGTTTTAGCAAATTCTATAGCATCTGTAATTCCTTTTTCATCATTAGCATGAACAAATAATTTTTGAGTACCATTAAATAATCCTTGCATAGCATCGTATGGTAGATTTTTACTTGCTTTATTTCCTTTTTGATAGGCTTTGCTCTCAACAATAAAGGCATTAATTTTGTCAACTTCTTTAATGTAGTTTTTATTTGCTTTTAGTCCGGGATCTTCTCCTAACCACCAGCGACCTCTTGTAAAACTGTTAGGCCAGTTTAAGTGTATGGCATCATCAACTTTTAGAGCAGCATCTTCCCAATTCCATGCATCAAATTGGACTATAGACGAAGTCCCGGAAATGGTTCCGCCACGTGGTGTGATTTGACCAATTAAAACTCCATTTGGGCGCATACTTTCTACGATTTTAGATTCGGCATTATAAGCAACAAGACTCTTAATATGTGGAAGCATAGCTCCAATTTCATCAGTGTCGTTTGTAGCTCTTACTGCTCCTATTTCTTGCAGTCCTAAAGTTGTATTTGGTGCAATAAAACCTGGATATACATGCTTACCTTTAACATCAATGACTTTTCCTTTATATGTTATTTTTGAGGTTAAGCCATTCACACAAGCGGTTATTTTTCCGTTTTCTACAATAATTATACTGTTTTCGATAATTGTTCCATTACCAATATGAGCAGTTGCTCCAACGATAGTAAAAGCTTCAGTTTGTATAGAAGCTGGTGTTTGCTGTGCAAAAGTTATTGTGAAACACAATATTAAAAGCACTGATATATAATTAATTTTTTTCATAATTTTCAGTTTTAAGATTAAAGTGAATCACAATGTAATTGAGGTTTATCTTTCTTTTTAACAGGCTGCGTTTTCATGCCTTTATTTTTGTCCTTCATCATCATAGAAATGAGTTCGCTTTTCTCTTTCTTGATGGCTTTCCTAGAATTTTTATCCCGTTCTATATCGAAGTAAGTTACGCCTTCAATGATTGTTTTTTCAGCTTTGGCGTAAACCGACATTGGATGATCACTCCATAAAACAACATCTGCATCTTTACCAACTTTAATACT
>JAGLKH010000569.1 GCA_023141985.1 Flavobacteriaceae bacterium
CGAAGATGCATAGTTAATTTTTGAACTTTGTAAAATAACATTGAATAAAAAATAAGATTGTAGGTAGGGAAGAAAGAAGAATACAACTAAAACTCAATAAAGAATGAAAATATTTTTCACATTCATTTTCGTACTAATTTTTCTGGGTAATTCTTTTGCTCAAAAAAAAGAGGATTCACTTAAAAGCGTTTGGTTTAATAAAAGTCTTCATGATTCAATTAGACTAGAGTCCATGAAGTCTTTAATAGCAGATCATTATCTTTATTCAAAGACAGACAGCGCCCTTATTTTGGCTAATAGAATGCTTGACTACACTCACAAAAAGAAATATATAAAATGTGAAATTGACTTTCAGACAATAATTGGAGAAATTTATTTTGAACAAAATAAATTTGATATAGGTGTAGAAAGCTATACTAAAGGGCTAGACTTAGCCAAGACGGTGAAGGATAGTACCGTTTATTCAAAAAAACTATTTGAATTAGGAATATTATATTATAATCATGAAGATTATGTAAATGCTTTCAAAACTTTGCAAAAATCACAAGAAGCCTGCAGAATTGTAGGTGATAGTTTAAATGAGGGTTGGAGCGTTGCATATCAGGGTTTCATATATAAAGACCTAGGTGATTTGAAAGAAGCCGAAAAGTATCATCTAGAACATTTACGATTAAGTACAAAATATGGAATAAAGCGAAGTATATCTGGAGCCAATGGCAATTTAGGAAGCGTTTATAATGATATGGGAAATATACCTAAGTCTTTAAAACATTGGAAGGAAGCTATTAAATTATCTAAAGAAATAGGACTTGAAGAATATGCCTCTGTAGGTACAGGTAACCTTATCCAAATTTATATAAATGAGAAACAATTTTCAGAAGCTATAAAGTATTTAGACGAATACAAAACAGTTACTAAACAGTTTGCAACTCCAAAATATGTAAGAAATTTTTCTTTAAACATTCATTTGTGGCAATGTAAAATAGATTATGGATTAGGAAATTATACTAAAGCTTTAAGAGAATGTGAGGATTGTTTAAAAATATTTAATGCTAATGATTGGAATCCAAACTCTGAAATTTTAAAAAGCCTATATGAAGTCAATAAAAAAATAAATCGCAATGCAACAGCCCTTGATTATTTCGAAAAATATCAAATTTTAATAGATGATGAAAAAGAAGAGAAAGCCAGAACAGAAATTCAGAATATCGTTTTTAATAATCAATTGGTTGTAGACAGTATTGCTCAAGATCAAGAAAAAGAATTATTAAATGTAACTTATGAATCCCGTTTACATAAAAAGAATCAAGAAAAAAATTTATTTCTTATAATTGGGTTATTGATACTGTTAGTAGTCGTAGCCTATTTTCAAGTTTCAAGAAGATTTGCCGCCACAGAACGTAAAAGACTTAAAGAAGTTAATCAGCTAAAAAACACATTATTTACTAACATTACTCATGAATTTAGAACGCCACTTACTGTTATAAAGGGTATGACAGATTCCATAAAATCTAATCTAGAAAATAACCAAGATGATGAGCTCGAAAATTCATTGGATTTAATCGATCGAAATAGCGATGGTCTATTGCATTTGATCAATGAAATGCTAGATTTAGCAAAGATTGAGAGTGGTAACATGAAGTTAACTCTAGTGCAGGCTGACATTATTCCTTTTATAAAATATTTAACGCAGAGTTTTCATTCGCTAGCCGAAGAAAAACAAATTAATTTTTCTGTTCACTGCGAAATTGAATATCTTAAAATGGATTTCGATAGTAATAAATTTACTGTCATAGTTACCAATTTACTGTCGAACGCTATAAAATTCACATCGCAAAACGGCAAAGTTATTGTTCATATTGATAGGATTCAGAATAATAGTACTGATTTTATTGTGCTTAAAGTAAAAGACAATGGATTAGGAATTTCTAAAGAAGAGCAGTTACATATTTTCGATAAATTCTATCAAGTAGATAACACATCATCTAGACTCGAAAAAGGTACAGGTATCGGT
>JAGLKH010000057.1 GCA_023141985.1 Flavobacteriaceae bacterium
TTGGTAAGTTTGTAGTTGATAATCTTGAAATGCTACCAACAAACAAAGAGTAATAATTTTATAGAAATTTATTTTATGAATACACAAGCAAAATCAGCATTAAATGTTCGCTCCTTAATCTATTGGAGAATTGCACAAATTTTAGTGGGATTGATTGGGTAATAAGACCACCATATAATAAACGAAACAAACCAATTCATAACATTATCAATCCTATTGCTTAGAGTATGGGTTGTAATAAACAATAATAACACATAATAAATGGGAAAAATTAAATTTTTAATTGTCTTTGTTCTTTTAGGCAGTTTAATATGGTATTTCGCCATAAAAGATTACAACTACAGGGTTACTTTTAAAACTCCTCAAGTACCAGGAATAGTGTACGATCATATAATAAAATGGAACAATGGAGAAGGTGTTAATAATAAAGTAGTCACTGTTCTCAATCAATCTCCATTTTTTGAAATAGAACAAGAATTAATTGTTGGCGATTCTATTTTTAAAATTCGATGGACTCTTGAAAAGGAGAACGATTCTACAACATTGGTAATAGCAAAGTTTAAGGATGTTAAACATAGCTTTATGCAAAATCTACAAGTTCCATTTTATAAAAATGCATTTGTAAAAAGAAGTATCTCTACAGTTAAAAAGTTTGGAGAAAATTTACTTCAAAATGCTAAAAACTATAAAGTTTCTGAGGTCACTAAAGATAAAATTCCTTCACAATATTGTGCATTCATATCGTTAGAGTCTAAGCCACAAGATAAAGCAAGTACGATGGTGAAGAATATTTATATAGTAATGAATTATATTAAGGATAATAATATTAAATTAACCGGAAATCCATTTTTAGAAATTACTGAATGGGATGTTGTTAAAGATATCATTAAATTTAACTTTTGTTTTCCAATTGAAGAGCGAGGCCAATATCCAACAACTAATGATGTGAAATTTAAAAAAATTAAAGAAAAGTTTGCTTTAAAAACAAGTTTCAATGGGAATTATAAAATATCAGACAGAGCATGGTATGTCATAATGGATTATGCTCAAACAAAAAAAATTGATATAGACAAATTACCCGTTGAAGTGTTTTTTAACGATCCACATGATGGGGGAAATGATTTAGAGTGGAAAGCTGAAGTTTACATGCCTATAAAAAATAAAGCACAATAGAAAGTGTACATGTTCATTATTAAATATTTAATTAAGATATTGTAGTGATTAAAAAAATATAATGGACCAATCAATTGATAAATTATATAATGAAGCACTTAGAACTTTAAGAAGTTTAACAACTTCTAAAGGGATTTTGGCGAGTACAATAGAATCTGATAATTATAAAAGAATTTGGGCCAGAGATAGTATAATTTGTGGAATTGCCGGCATTCTTGCGGATGATAAGGTTATAATTGAAGGATTGAAGCATTCGTTAATTACACTTGCAAAACACCAGCATACATTGGGTATTATTCCCTCAAATGTATTAGAAAATAATGGTGATGTAGACATATCCTACGGAAGCCTGGTTGGAAGAGTAGACACGAACACATGGTTCATTATAGGATCTTGTTTATATTATTTAAATACCAATGATGAAGAAACCTGGCAATCTTTAGTTCCATCGATTCTTAAAAGTAGAAACTATCTAAAAACCATTGAATTAAATGGTAAAGGTTGGATTTATACACCTTTAAGTGGAAATTGGGCAGACGAATACCCTATTCATGGTTATACATTATATGATAATATGTTACGATTATGGGGAGAATCGTTATGGCTTAAAATTAAAAAACAAACAGATAAGGAATTTGATAAATTGAAGGCAAAGACTTTAATTAATTTTTGGCCTGAAAAAATAGCGAATGATGAAAGTGTTTATCAAAAGCAACCATTTACAAACGCTTTAGATAAATCTATATCCCATTTTTGTTCGAGTATCTTACCAGGAAAATATGATATGAGGTTTGACGCTGCAGGAAACGCCTTAGCATTGTTGTATTATAAATTGTCTTCAACTCAAAAAGAAGGCATTAGATCATATTTATCGGTCTTAAAAGCAAATATTTCTAAAATGTTAATTCCGGCGTTTTGGCCTGTTATTGAAGAACACGATAGAGAATGGGAAGATTTAAAAGACAACTATTCATTTTCCTTTAAAAATATACCGTATAATTTTCATAATGGCGGGATTTGGCCTGTTTGGATGGGACTCTTTTGCCTGGGCCTTTCAAATAATGACTTAATTAAGGAAGTAAAAACTATCATTCAAGATTTTATTTCGGTTATAGCCTCACAAAACTGGAATTTTAATGAATATATTACAGGAGATCATTTAAAACTAAATGGTAAGGAACAAATGGGCTTTTCGGCATCCGGAATTGTATTTATGCAACATGCATTAAACTTTCAGGAAAGCAGTCAAAAATTGGGGTTATGATTGGAGATAACATTTCTTACCATCCAGAATACAAACAAATCACAGATTTTGTAGTCAAAAATTTAGAATTTATAGAAAAATCTAATTCTAAACTGTGTATTTCTGTTGGAGGTGAATCAGGATGTGGCAAAACATCGCTTGCAAACAGTTTAAAAATTGATATTGAAAAAGCGATTGGATTAAAAGGGTTTATTTTTCATTTAGATGACTATTTTAAATTACCCCCGGCAGATAATCACAATGCAAGACTTAAAGACAATAGCCTGGTTGGAATGAATGAAGTTAATTTGGAATTGTTAGATTTACATTTGGTTCAGTTCAAAGAAAAAGGAGGTATTTTAAATAAACCTTTAGTAGACTACCCTCAAAATAAAATATTAAATGAGCAAATTTCATGTAATGAATATGATTTTTGCATTGTAGAAGGCACTTATGTAAGTGTTTTAAAAGCACCTGATTATAGAATATTTATAGAAACTACTTATCTTGACACACGAAAGTTACGAGTTGAGAGAGGCAGAGACCTTATTAATAGCTTAAATGAACGGGTTTTAGAAATTGAACATCAAATTATTAAATCTCAATGTGAATTAGCAAATGTTATTATTGATAACAAATTAAATGTTATAACCAAAAAATAAAAGAAATGACCTTTAAAAAGCCTAATCTCTCCTTTTGGCAAATTTTAAATATGAATGTAGGTTTTCTTGGAATCCAATACAGTTTTGGTTTGCAGCAAACAGCTATAAACCCAATATTTCTTTATTTAGGTGCACCAGAAGATATGCTGCCAATTTTAAATATTGCAGGGCCTGTAACTGGACTAATAGTTCAGCCTATTATTGGAGCAATGTCAGATAAAACATGGTCCAATCGTTGGGGAAGACGTAAACCTTATTTCTTAATTGGTGCTTTACTAGGAAGTTTGTGCCTTTTTGCTTTTCCTTCCAGTCCAGTTTTATGGTTTGCTGTAGGTTTACTATGGATTCTTGATGTAGGTAATAATATGGCAATGGAGCCTTACCGTGCATTTGTAGGAGATAAATTACCTGAAAAACAATTAAGTCTTGGGTATCAAATGCAAAGTCTATTTGTAGGTGCTGGTATTTTATTAGCAAATGGCTCAATTGTTTTATTTCAATATTTGTTTGGAGGAGAATCTATTGATGAAGCTGGGACTATACCTGAATGGCTGTATTATTCTTTCTATATAGGCGCTTTCTTGTCTTTAACCACCATTTTATGGTCTGTTTTAAAAACTCCTGAAATCCCACCATCAGACGAAGAATTAGCAGAAATAAATCATATCAAAACCTTGCCCTTAGGTCAACGAATAACTAAACCATTTTTAGAAATTGTCGAAGCTATAAAAAAGATGCCCTCTTTTATGTGGAAAATAGGTGCAGTTTACTTATTTCAATGGTATGCACTTTTTATATATTGGCAGTTTACTACACCTCTTTTCAAGCTTACTATGGGGTTTTCAACATCTGAAGCAGCCTCTCAAGCAGCCAAAATGAGTTTGACATACAATATTGTTACTATGTTAGTGGCACTTGCTCTAGTACCACTAACACTTCGTTTTGGCGGTAAAAAGATTTATGCTTTAAGTTTAGTAGGCACGGCAATAGCTTTGTTTTCTATACCTTATATAGCTGACCCTACACTTGTACTAGTTCCTATGGTATTGTTTGGAATTGGCTGGGCAGCCATGATGGGAATTCCTTATACTATGGTTTCAAAAATTGTTCCCCAAGATCGTAGAGGTGTTTATATGGGAATTTTAAATATGATGATTGTTATACCAATGTTTATTCAAACATTGACTTTTGGTTCAATATACAAGTATATACTTGGTGGTAATGCAATTAATGCCATCATTTTTGCTGGAGTATTCTTTGTTATCGCTTCTATTTTGGCTATGAGATTGAATGTTTCTCCTGAAAAACCTTAACTATTATGAAAAATCTAGGAATAAGAATATCCCTTTATCTTAATTATTTTGTTTTTGCAATTCTTTTAAATAGTGTTGGGATTGTCATAGAAAAATCCATTGATGTTTATAAAGTTACTGAATCACAAGCATCACTTTTAGAGGCTTTTAAGGATTTACCTATTGCAATAATCTCGTTTTTAGTAGCGTCCTTTTTACCACGATTCGGTTATAAAAAGGCAATGCTTACAGCTTTAGTAATAGTATTTTTTGGCTGTTTGTTAATGATTTCAGGCAATACATTTTTATATACTAAAATCCTGTTTATGTCCATTGGGATTAGTTTTGCCTTAATAAAATTATCGGTTTATTCACTTATTGGAATCCTAACCTCTTCTAAAAAAGAACATGCTTCTATGATGAGTTCTATCGAAGGATTTTTTATGGTAGGAATCGCTTTAGCCTATTTTCTGTTTCCCGCCTTTTATTCCGAAGATGAAAATTCATGGTTAAATGTATATTATGTTTTATGTGGTCTGATCCTGATATCTTTTATCTTTCTGTTTTTTTCCAAAATTGAGTATAAGGTAGAAGTCATAGGATCCAACTTAAAAGAAGACTTAATGGGCTCAATTAAATTAATGGCTGTACGACTTGTTCTGGTCTTTATAATATCCGCATTTTTGTTTGTCATGATTGAGCAGGGCATAATGACCTGGTTGCCCACGTTTAATAAGAAAATATTTAATTTCAGTTCAGTTTTAAGCGTTCAGATGGCGAGCATTTTGGCGCTCACACTGGCATTAGGAAGATTCGTTGCAGGATACCTTACAAAATATATGTCCTGGGTGTATTTAGTCATTATATGTATTGTTATTTCAGGAGGAATTTTATTGAGCGTTTTGCCTCAATTAGAGGTTGATGTAAAGGCTTTAACTGAAATAGAAAGTATTACTGAAGTGCCAATGTTAGGTTTTATTTTACCATTAATAGGGTTGTTTATAGCTCCCATTTATCCGCTTTTAAACTCTACTGTTTTAAGCTCATTGCCAAAGAGTTTGCATTCTCCTATGTCTGGATTAATAATCATTTTTTCCGCTTTAGGTGGAACTATAGGGTCAAGAATTGTTGGAGAGTTATTTGAAAGTATAGGAGGTGCTAATGCCTTTTATTTCCTACTAATACCAATGTTTTTATTAATAATCTTTGTTTTACTGATAGATAAACTTTCCAAACGAGAAATCATTTTAAAAGCATGATGTTTCATTTAAATATAGCAGCAACACTTGAAACACTACTACTTCAAGAGGATACCGATGGAGATAAAAAGATAACCATTGAAGACGATGGCCCTAAAACCTTTGAATTAGTGTCTAATGATGCAAAACCCTACACTATTAAGGGTACTTATTGCCTTTCTAATTTACTCCAAGAATTGGTTATTGCTAAAAATGAAGGCAAGCAAATAGCAAAGATTCCGCTTTCAAAAATTGAAGAGCTTCCGGTAAGTAGAATATCCAGAATGATTAGGGATTATTATTGGAAAGGGCTAACACGCACTATGGATGAAAAGGGTATGATGGGTTGATTCATGATACTAAAAATGAAAACCTTGCCTCTAGCGTGTTAAGAATTTATGTGCCTTTTAAAGATGAACAAGCATTCCTTTATTACAAAAGTCTTGAAGACCAATATTCAATTAAAGTGATTCGACTTCCAAAAAATATCACGCCTCAATATGTAAAAACTTGTAATAATAAACCTGGAATTCTGGCTTTAAAATTAGAATCTGATGGCGATAAAATAAAAGGTGTTCCATTTGTTGTTCCAGGTGGACGATTTAATGAAATGTATGGTTGGGACAGCTATTTTGAATCGATTGGTTTGTTAATAGATGGTAAAGTTGAGTTGGCAAAAGCCATGGCTGATAATTTTCAGTATGAGATTGAATATTATGGCAAGATTCTTAATGCTAACCGTTCCTATTATTTAACAAGAACACAACCTCCTTTTTATACAAGCCTGATCAGAGAGGTTTTTGAAATCACAAAAGACAAAAATTGGTTAAAACACCATCTACATACTGCAATAAAGGAATACGAAACCGTCTGGATGGTTAAAGGGAAACGCCTTACCCAAAATGGGCTTAACAGGTATCTGGCAGAAGGTATAGGAATTACTCCAGAAGCAGAATTGGGTCACTATGATACTGTGTTGAAGCCGTATGCTTTAAAAGCCAATATCTCACTTTCAGAATTTATAAAGGGCTATGATACAGGAAACATTGTAAATAAAGAATTAGATACTTATTTTATTCATGACAGAACCGTTAGAGAGTCAGGGCATGATACATCTTACCGAATCGAAGGTAACTGTGCCGATTTGAATCTTGTGGAATTAAATGCCATGTTGTATAAATACGAAACAGACTTTGCCGAATTAATACAAAATGAATTTGAAGACATTTTTGAATATAATTCTATTACATATACAAGTAACTATTGGTCGAAAAAGGCTGAGATGAGAAAAGAGGTAGTAAACAAATATCTTTGGAATGAAAACAAGGGATTATATTTTGATTATAATGTGAAGACAAAACAACAATCCAACTTTGTAGCAGCTTCTACTTTAGCACCTTTATGGGCAAATATGTGTTCAAAAGAGCAAGCAAAAATACTCATTAATAAAGCTGTTCCATTGTTAAAAGAAAAAGGTGGAATAGCAGGGTGTACCGAAGAAAGTAGAGGAAAAATATCGACAGATCGCCCACAAAGACAGTGGGATTACCCTAACGGTTGGGCACCTCACCAAATGATGATTTGGAGAGGGTTAAACAATTATGGCTATTTTGATGAAACACAAGAACTTATTTATAGATGGCTATTTATGATAACGAAAAATGCTGTTGATTATAATGGTACTATTCCTGAAAAGTATGATGTTGTTGAAGCAACACACAAAGTATTTGCAGAATATGGAAATGTTGGTACAAACTTCGAGTATATTACTCAAGAAGGCTTTGGATGGATGAACGCATCTTATCAATATGGCTTGTCGTTACTACAAGACATCTTTAAGGAAAAACTTAATATGCTAATTCCTCCAGAGGAATTATTCTTTAATTAAATAAACGTCAATTAATATAAACTTAGGAGAGCTATAATTCCTTTAGACTTATATAATATAAATTATTAATTTTAAGATCGTTGATTTCTTTGGGTTGAAGACGTACAAATTTTCAAGAGCTTCTCTATTAGTGAACCCGAATATGGGCTAGCTTTCCTCACAGATCAACAACGACAGACAATTCAAGAGATACATCTAATGTTTTTTCTTATAAATAAAGAATTTCTTGAAACCAACCTGCCTACCGCAGGCAGGCTATCCTCGAGGCAGTCCCGATAACTATCGGAACATAGAGGTATGCTTCGACAAGCT
>JAGLKH010000570.1 GCA_023141985.1 Flavobacteriaceae bacterium
TATTTAACAACTAATTAAACCTTTTAAACTAAATTGTGTCTAATAATTATAAATGAAAACAAATTTAAATAACATAACAAAAACAGGATTTAAAACACCTGATAATTACTTCAATACTGTTGAGGACAACATCATGAATGCAATACAGCAAGAAAACAATCCCAACATAAGTAAAAAAACAGGTTTTAAAGCTCCTGATGATTATTTCAATACTCTTGATGATGTTATAATAAATAAACTAAACAAAAAAGATAACTCAAAAGTAATTAAGCTATTCAGCAGGCGAAACCTAATTTATGCATCAAGTCTTGCTGCAGCAGTATTATTGCTTTTTAATTTGTCAATTTTTGATAAGAAAATTACCTTTGATTCCTTAGATCAACAAACTGTAGAAAATTATATTTTAGATGAAGGCATTGACTCCTACGAGTTAGCTGCTTTACTAACAGAAGATGAACTATCCAATGTTAATTTTGAAATCATGGGCGAGGCTTTTAATGATGAAGATATGGAAGACTACTTATTAGAAAACGTAAACCTAGAAGATATACTTGTACAATAACTACTTACAAAATGAAACGATTAATAATTCCAATAATGACAATACTTATATGCTTTAATGCATATAGTCAAAGAGACGGTAAAATGCAGGAGCGTATAAAAACTCAAAAAGTAGCATTTATTACTGATCGCTTAGATCTTTCTCCAGAGGAAGCACAAAAATTCTGGCCTATTTATAATGATTTTGAAAATAAGACAAATAAAATTCGCCAAAACGATTTGAGAGAAGTAAGAAAGGCAATGCATAGAGGAAACCTATCTGAAAGTGAAGCACAGCAAATTTTAGACCAATATATGAATGTTGAAGACAAATTACATGAAGCTAAAAAACAACTTGTTAAGGACTTAGGAAAAGTAATTCCGCCTCAAAAGATAATCCAATTAAAAGCAACAGAAAATGCTTTTAATAAAAAGTTAATGAGCATGCTTCAACAACGTAGAGAAAAAATGCAGGAAATGCGAAAAAATAGAAAGAACTAAATTATTTAAAATAAGAGAGGCTACCAAGCCTCTTTTTTATTCTCTAAAAGTCAACTTACTAATTCTACCTTTCCCAGCAGCATAAGCAACAGAGTCATTTAAGAATCTTAAAGTATAAAACCCTTCATCACTTAAGTGATTCCAATTATAACCTCCATCATTAGAGTAGTCAATGCCATTAAAACCAATAGTGACTAACTCCTTCCCTTCTCTATTCGGGATGTATTGCACGCAACTCCTATATCCAGGATTTTTACCTTTAGCTACAATTTGCCATGTTTCTCCACCATCATTAGTCAAAATTTTATTGTTTTGATTGTCGTCTGGCTTGGTGTAATCACCCCCAATAGCAAAGCCATGTAGTTCATCATAAAAATCTATAGAATACATTCCTGTAGTCGCTGTACCTTGAATGATTGGAGTTTCAAAAACCTGCCAAGTGTGTCCCTTATCTGGTGAATATAAAACTCTACTAGCCTTTCCTCCTGTAGCTACCCAAGTGTTGTCTCCTACAATAGCAATATTTGTATCACTAGCTGCAAAAGCAGCTTCGCCATCTTTAGCTTTTGGTAAAACATCACAGGATAACTTCTTCCAAGTATTACC
>JAGLKH010000571.1 GCA_023141985.1 Flavobacteriaceae bacterium
GGTTATGTTAAAATAGCTGGGATGATTGATGAAAGTATGGACAAGGAGCAAATGGCAAAACCACCTCAGCCTTGGGAATTCCGTTCTAAACCTACATGGAAACGTTTAATTATTATGCTTGGAGGTGTTACTGTAAACTTTATTTTAGCCTGGATAATCTATATTTGTGCATCAGCGTTTTATGGAGACACAACGGTGTCTACTGATAGTATTCAGGACGGATATGTGATTAAAAATGATGCATTAAATAAAATTGGACTCAAAACAGGAGATAATATATTATCTGTCAATGGAATAAAACATGAAAATTTAGCGGATTTAAGTTATAGTTTAATAACTGCTAAAGAAGCAATAATAAGTAGAGACGGAAAGGAGACAACAATTAATTTTCCACAAGGATTTGCCGGTGAGCTAACGAAGTCAAATAAAGAAGCTCTTTTAGGCTTGAGAGTTCCTTTTCATGTATTAGGGGTTGTTGACTCATTGCAAAATGCAAATTCCGGATTGCAAAAAGGAGATGTTATTGTCGGAATTAATGAAATGAAGTTAAAATATTTTGATGAATTTCCAGAAGTTTTGAAAAAGCATAAGAACGAAAAAGTGAATGCAACTATATTGCGAGACAATAATGAAATAACATTGGCTTTGAGTATTGATGAAAATGCGAAATTAGGAATTCATCGAGGAGGAAATTTAGATATTTTTGATAAGTTAGGATATCTTGATGTGGTTAGAAAAGAATACTCATTCATGGAAAGCTTTGGAGTGGGAACAACCAAGTTTGTTAAGCAATTCAAAAAATATGGAGAACAATTAAAACTAATTTTCACACCAAGTACAGGAGCATATCAAGGGGTTGGAGGATTTTATGCTATATATAACATTTTTCCAGACAACTGGAGTTGGGAATTCTTTTGGGGAATTACAGCGTTTTTATCAATTATGCTTGGGGTTTTAAACCTATTACCAATTCCAGCTTTAGATGGAGGTCATGTTATGTTTTTATTATACGAAATGATCTCGGGTAGAAAGCCAAGCGATAAATTTATGGAGTATGCTCAAATGGTTGGTTTCTTTATTTTAATTGCATTGGTACTTTTTGCAAATGGGAACGATATTTTTAAGGCCCTTTTCGATTAATATTTTAAATAATATATTTGTAGTCATTTAAAAATAATCTATATTTGCGCTCGCTAAAGCGAAAACATTCCTCCTTAGCTCAGTTGGTTAGAGCATCTGACTGTTAATCAGAGGGTCCTAAGTTCGAGTCTTAGAGGAGGAGCTTAACAAGAGAAAGCCATTCAAGAAATTGAGTGGCTTTTTTATTTCTGAAAATCAAATTTTAGCTTGTTTGTTGTATTTAATACATTCATTTAGTTTTGATATAAATTCTTTATATTTAGGGATATATAACTAAACTTAATTAAAATGAAAGCAAAAGTTTTTACAATTTTATGTCTTTTGATAGTTACAGGTATTGTTTTTGTTGGTTGCAATAATAAGAATTCAACAAAGGATAAACCTGAAAATTCAGCAATTGAAGCTCAAGCTATGGAAGATGAAACTAAAACAGAAAACAGGACAACTATTGACCCTACGTTAGACCCTTTGGTGGTTGGAAAGGAATTTTCCAAAGTTTTTGGAGACACTCTTAATATCCAAATGTATGAATTAACCCTCAAACCAGGTGATTCCATGGGACTTCATGAGCATCTTGACCATACAGTTTACGTGCTTGAAGGGGGTAAATTATTGGTCTATTTTAACGGCACTGACCCGGTGGAAATGGAATTAGCAAAAGGAATGGGTTTTGTAAGTGGCCCAATTACTGATACAGCAGTAAATGTTGGTGAAACTAACATTACCCTTTTAATGAATGAAATACTCAGGCCACGCGAGTAATGAATTAAGGCCTAAATTCTAAAGTTTTTAAAAGTGGAGCAACCTTACTAAACCACTTAAGAAATTGAGTGGTTTTTT
>JAGLKH010000572.1 GCA_023141985.1 Flavobacteriaceae bacterium
AGAATGGCCATACACCAACTTGTTTAGGTTCCCAAACAAAAGTTTCAGTTTGACCAGGCATGATAAGTAATTCTGAAGTATTTGCTCCAATGATACTTACACCATGAGGTACATCATAATCTTGTTCTAAGTTAGTAACGTGAAAATAAACTTTGTCGCCAACTTTTATACCTTCAATATTATCAGGAGAAAAATGCGAGCGAATCATAGTCATATATATATGTACTACATTACCATCTCTAACAACTTTAGTGTCTTCATCAGAAAAAGCGGCGTAAGGATGCTCATTCTCGTCTAGTTTATATAATTTTTTAGAGTTTGGTTTTATTAAATCTGCAGGACAACCAGCAGCATAATGAGGTTCACCTATTGTAGGGAAATCTAATAACAGCTCCATTTTATCACCAGTAATATCATATAATTGAGCAGATTGAGTTACTTCTGGACCAGTTGGTAAATAACGGTCTTTGGTAATCTTATTCATTGCTAATACATATTTTCCAAAGGGTTTAGCTGAATTTCCTCCGGGAATCATAAGGTGACCTACTGAATAATATGTTGGTTTTCTATCAATAACCTCCCAAGTTCCTAATTTCCATTTTACAACTTCTGAAGAAATAAAGAATGTAGTATAAGCATTACCTTTCCCATCAAACTCGGTATGTAATGGTCCTAATCCTGCTTGATCTACAGATCCGGATAAAACATCTTCAAAGTTTAAAATTGGGATTCCGTATGCATCGCCTGCGAACTTTTCGCCTTCAATGGCGTCCAACATTTTAGTAAAAGAATGTACTGTTAAGTTAGCTGACAGCTTACCACTACCAACAATATATTCGCCAGAAGGATCTACATCACATCCATGAGGAGATTTTGGTGTTGGCAATAAATATACAGCACCAGGTACGTCTAAAGGATTAACCGTTAATACTTCTTTTATCATTGTAGATGTTGCACTATGAGTTTTTTCATCATATACATTATGCGCATAATTAGCAGGAACTTTTGTTCCTCCACCATTATTTACATATTCTTCAATTTTCTTCCAGTTAATAGCAGCAATAAAATCTTTGTCATTTTGTGATGCATTAACTTCTAGTAACGTATGTGATTCTTCCGTATTATAGGTTGAAAAGAAGAACCATCCATGAGATTTTCCTCTACCTGGATGTGAAAGATCATAATTAAATCCTGGCATTAATATTTGAAATTTGATATCCATACCACCATCTTCAGGATCAACACTAATAAAAGAAAGGGCTCCTTTAAAATTGCCTTTGTATTCTTTTATAGACATATCTCTTTGTGGTACAGGAACAGAAAAACGTGTGCCAGCTACAACATATTCGGTGTTTTCTGTCACGAATGATGAACTGTGATTTCCTGCACTATTAGGGATTTCAATAATCTCTGTAGTTTCAAAAGTGGTTAAATCAATTTTTGCAATACGAGGTGTATTGTTACCATTAATAAATACCCAACGGCCATCTAATACACCGGCCGTTTGAGAAATATCCGGATGGTGAGAATCATCCCAAGGAACAAATCCATGAGA
>JAGLKH010000573.1 GCA_023141985.1 Flavobacteriaceae bacterium
TATCAAGATACCTATGATAAAAACGGAAACCATGTAAAATACACCTATCATGATGTAAATAACAAGCTTGTTATAAATCAGTTTGGACTAGCTATAGGAACGAAGGAATACGATGCCGTTGGAAATTATATCAAACAAGGACATTACGATCCAAACATGAAATTTTTACGTGGCAGAGACATTGCAAGTAATCAACATGTTACATTAAGTAAAACGGCTTTACAAAAAGACATTTTAGAAATTAAAAGAATCTCTTTAGGATATCTAATTGCTTTGCAAGAATTAAAGCCAGATTTAATGAATGAAGTCATGAATGACAGCTTAAATAAAGTTACCATAGGTTATAACAGAGAACTGAAGAAAGAAGTGGTTACCTACATATCGAAAGAGCGTATGATTAAAAATGCTGAAAATTGGAATAAATCAAATACGCGCTTTCCTCCAAAACCAAGCAATCAAGTCATCATACTAGATATTTACAATCGTATTGCGACTGTTAAACTATTTTCCGATAATTGGGTTGAATACTTGCACTTAATTAAGCTTGATGGTAAGTGGAGTATTGTTAATTTACTTTGGCAGCATAAAGACATTAACAGATATCCTAAAGAATAATCAATCTTTAAAAACTCTAAACACGTTCAAAATAAAACACAGAATAAACTGATTGAAAATATCATAATGTAAGATAACGAACAATTATTAATACTGTTAAAACCACTTCTATATATTTCATTGGTCGCAAAAAGTATATAACGATTCTTTTTAACTATACTTTCGAACATTAATTTAAAACTATATACTTATGAGAATACCTTATATTGAATTTTGGCTTATTAATTCTTCGAAAAACAGTTTAAAGAGTATAGAAAACGAAAAAGTATAAATACATTCAATAGTTAACCTTAATTAAACTCAAATTAATAATGAATAGATTACAAATAATATTAGTAATTGGTCTGATTTTTTTCTTTCAACAATTTGCAAGTAGCCAAACCAATCAAAATATTCAGTTTTTACAAAAAGTTGGTGCTTTAGATAGTTTATATTCCGAAAGCCTTAAAGAATATAGAAAAATTTATGTGCAACTCCCTGCGGATTACAACGCTAATAAAAATGAGAAATATCCAGTAGTATATATTTTGGATGGAGAAGTATTCTTGCCCACTGTCAATAATGTTCAAAATTTTTATAGTGGTGGTTTTACGCCTGAAATGGTTATTGTTGGCATTTCAAACGATAAGAACAGAATGCGTGACTTGACAACTTCAAAAGTAACAGAGATGTACGGAAGGCCCTTTGAACAAGAAAACGGAGAGGCGGCCAACTTTAGTAAGTTCATAGAGACTGAATTGATACCGTTTGTAGAAAATAAATATCCTGTAACCAATTTCAGAACGCTAATTGGTCATTCGTATGGTGGTTTGTTCACCATCTATAACTTAATCCATCACCCAGAATTATTTTCTAATTATTTGGCTATAGACCCAAGTCTAGATTGGGATAATCAAAAATTATTAAAGCAAGCTCAAGACATACTATCAAATAATAACTATAAGGGGAAATCTTTATTTATGTCTTTAAGCGGGCAATTAAATTGGCAGGATTCAACTGTAACAATAGACAATGTTATGCAGGATACATCTGATTTTACTTTATTTCCAAGGTCTAATATTGCCTTTTCAGATATCGTAAAACTAAACGATAAAAATGGATTGAATTTTGATTGGAAATTTTATCCGAAAGACCTACATGGTACTATTCCCTTTCCTTCAATCATGGATGGTTTAATTTCTATTT
>JAGLKH010000574.1 GCA_023141985.1 Flavobacteriaceae bacterium
TCCTTAGGTCGAACTCAGGTTATAAGAAAAGCAATATCTTTTTGTGTGCAAAGGTGGTTAATTATTTTATCTAACTTATGAAAATTATTAGCAAGTAACTTCTTAAATTTGTTGCAAACCAACTCTAAAAAAAGGTTGCCTCCATTTAAAACAATAAATTAATGAGTACAAGAAGAGATTTTGTAAAAAAAACGGCCATAATTGGTGCTGGAATAGCAGTAGCACCAAATTTTACATTTGGAGTAGATTTCAATACTTCTGAAGAAAAATTAAATATTGGCCTTATAGGCGTTGGGCTTAGAGGCACCAATCATTTAAATAATGTGTTATTACGTAATGATGTAAATGTCGTTGCTATTTGCGATATAGATGAGAGGCGAAATGTTAATGCACTAGAAATTATGGCTAAAGCCGGACAAAAAAAACCGAAAGTTTTTGGTGAAAACGATTACGATTATCGCAATCTTTTAGCATTAAAAGAGGTTGATGCTGTTATAATTTCGACTCCTTGGCTTTGGCATACTCGAATGGCGAAAGATGCTATGAAAGCTGGTAAATATACAGGCTTAGAAGTTTCTGCTGCTAATACAATGGAAGAATGCTGGGATTTAGTCAATACTCATGAAGAATCAGGATCGCATTTAATGATTTTAGAAAACGTATGTTATCGTAGAGATATTATGGCAGTCTTAAATATGGTACGCCAAAATGTGTTTGGAGAATTAATCCATTTTAGATGTGGCTATCAACACGATTTACGCTTTGTGAAATTAAATGATGGAAAAACTGCTTACGGAAAAGGTGTAGAATTTGGAGAAAAGGGAATTTCAGAATCTGTTTGGAGAACGCAACACTCACTTTTACGAAACGCAGACGTGTATCCAACCCACGGTGTAGGTCCCATTGCAACAATGTGTGATATAAATCGTGGAAACCGATTTGTGTCTATAACATCTATAGCGTCTAAAGGAGTTGGCATCCATAACTATATTGTAAACAATGGTGGTGAAAATCATCCAAATGCAAAACTAAAATTTAAACAAGGTGATGTTATCACCTCAATGATAGAAACTTCCAATGGAGAAACTATTATAGTAACTCACGATTGCAATTCACCACGTCCTTATTCTTTAGGATTTAGAGTTCAAGGTAGTGAAGGATTGTGGGAAGTAGATGGCAATAGAATTTACATTGAAGGAAAATCAAAAAAACCTCATCGTTGGGATGAAGCAACAGAATGGCTAGATAAATATGATCATCCATTATGGAAAAAATATGGAGAAACTGCAACAGGAGCTGGTCATGGAGGAATGGATTTTTTCGTTATCCATGCTTTTGTAGAATCGGCTAAACTTAACATTGCTCCACCATTAGATGCCTATGATGCTGCAGCATGGAGTGCAATCACACCTCTTTCGGAAGTATCTATAGAAAACAATGGCGAACCACAGGACTTTCCGGATTTTACAAGAGGAAATTGGGTAAAACGTAAGCCTTATAATTGGATGAAAAACACTTTTTAAATTTTGAATACTTCAAATAATATAACAATTATCGCTCCTGGTAGAATTTGTCTTTTTGGAGATCATCAGGACTATTTGGGATTACCTGTAATTGCCTGTGCAATTAATAGGCAAATGATACTTTCTGCTGAAATAAATAATGACAACTATTTTCATATACTAATGCCAAACATTAATTCTAAAAGGCATATTTCAATTTCAGAAACTTTTAACACGTTAGAACCACAAGATTATTTTGCATCAACATTGCGAGTAGTTAAAAGATATGGTTGTATTCCTACGAAAGGATATACAATTAATCTAGAAAGTAATAT
>JAGLKH010000575.1 GCA_023141985.1 Flavobacteriaceae bacterium
ATCCATATTCTGTGTTTTTTGTAACCGAAGATGGAGAAATAAAAGCATTTAAGAGTTCTATTTTCTCTATTCCAATACCAACATTAACCTTTAATTTTAAGTTTTAAGATGAAACAAGTACAACTCCCAATTTTATTATTCATTTTTTTAATATTAAGCGGCTGCGTTGAAGAAATAGATATCATGACCGAAACAGAGTTTGAAAGTGCTTTGGTTATAGAAGCAACGATTACAAACGAGTTAAAGCATCAGGAGATTTTATTATCTAGAGCGTTTCCATTAGATTCAGTAGGATCTTCTCCGGAAAGGAATGCAAATGTAAAAGTTGTAGATGATGTACAAAATGAGTTTGTGTTCCAGGAAACAGATCCCGGAAAATATGCTTCTACGTCTGTATTTAGCGCAGAACCAAATCGCAGCTATACATTACAAATAACAACTGATGATGGAAGACCTTATACTTCTCAATCAGCACTACTAACACAAAATACTCAAATAGATAATTTAGTTGCAGAAAGAGGATTTAATGAAAATGGAATTGAAGGGGTTTCAATTTTTGTAGATAGTTTTGATCCCACAGGAAATTCTAAATTCTACAGATATACCTACGAGGAAACCTATAAAGTTATTGCACCATGGTATTCACCAAATGATTTGATAATTAATAATGACGATTTCCCCTATCCTCCAGATTTTCTTGACAGATTTGATACAGGGCTAGAGATTATTGAATTTTTTGTAATCAAACAATTGAGAGAAGAACAAGAACAAATATGTTACAATACCGTAAGATCTAATGAAATTATTATCGAAAATACAAATCTTTTTGAAGAAGATAGAATAGATGGGCTTAAAGTGAGGTTTATAAATCGCAATAATTATATCATATCGCACCGTTATAGTATTTTAGTAAAGCAATATGTTCAAACTAGCGAAGCCCATCAGTTTTATAAAAGTTTGAAGGAATTATCATCTTCAGAAAGTTTATTTTCTCAAACCCAACCTGGGTTTCTTGTTGGCAATGTGTTTTCTGAGAGTGACAGTAGTGAAAAGGTGTTAGGTTTTTTTGAAGTCTCATCAGTGAGTTCTAAACGCGTATATTTTAATTATAAAGATTTATTTCCAGGAGAAATTTTACCTCCTTATTATATTAATTGTACTTATTTCTTTTCACCAGCTCTTATTACAAGAGATATGTTAACTGGGATAATAACTGAATCACCACTTCAAGATGCTATTAAACGTGGAGAACAATTTTTGGAAGAAAATTTATTAGATGGAGAATTAGTTATTGGGGCTCCATATGAGATGGTACTTCCGCCATGTGGTGATTGTACAGTTTTAGGCAGTAATGTTGTACCGGATTTTTGGGTAGAATAAATATATATATTATGAGAAAACACATATTAAAATTAGTAATACTCCTTTTTCTAAGCCAAAATTTTATATATGCACAATATATATTAAAGAACGAAAGTGATGTAAAGTGGTATAATAGCATCCATCAGGAAAAAATGTTTGTGCATCATAATACATCATTATTGTTTACAGGAGAGTATTTATACTATAAATTATACTGTATTAATTCTAGCTCTAATAATTTAAGTAATACTAGTAAAATAGCATATATTGAGTTAATCTCAGAACATGGAGCTACTGTGTTTAAACACAAAATTAAACTAGAAAAAGGCCTTGGTCAAGGTGATTTTTTTGTCCCAACCTCTGTCCCTTCGGGAAACTATAAATTGCTGGCCTATACACATTGGATGAGAAATGGGAAAGCCAATCACTTTTTTCATTCCGACATAAGTATTATTAATCCTTATAGAGGAGA
>JAGLKH010000576.1 GCA_023141985.1 Flavobacteriaceae bacterium
CTTTATTTAAAACAGACAATAATTTATCGGCATTATCTGCTCCATTTTGCAATGGTAAAACCATAGTTTTTTTGGTTAAAATTGGTTTTATCTGTTTTGCTATATCTATAACTTGCCATGATTTAACTCCTAAAATAATAAGATCAGGATTTTTTAAGTTATTGATATTATCGGTAACTTTTGGATGAACCACAAAATCGCCATTAATACTTTTTACCTGCAGACCTTTATTTTTAATAGCTTCAAGCATTTTTCCCCGAGCAATAAAAGTAACATCAAAACCTGCCTGAGTGAGTTTGCCTCCAAAATATCCACCAACAGCTCCGGCTCCTATTACAACAATGTTCATTTGTTTTAGTTATATAGTTATATTTCAAAATTAGTTGATTTCAATTTATAAAGCGAATTTCAATTAATAAGATTCCTATAGTTATGGGAATGACAATTTATTCTGAAATCAAAAGACTTTTGCCTTTTGAAGTTCTTTTTTAATTTACTTTTTTATTTTTACATCTTCAACTAAATATTTATGGGTTCACATTTTGATAAACACCAGAAACGAAGATTAATTTCTTCATACTTTTCAGTAGTAATAAGTATTGCTTTAGTTTTATTCTTATTAGGGTTATTAGGTATGTTAGTATTAAACGCTAAAACCATTTCGAATAACTTTAAAGAGCGTGTGGTTATGACCATTTATTTAAACAACTCTGCAAAAAAAGTTGAGATAAATCAGTTAGAAAAAAGTTTAGTATTATCAAACTATGTAAAATCTACTAAATATGTGTCTAAAGAAGATGCCGCCGATTTTATGAAAGGCGAATATGGTGAAGATTTTTTAGATGATGTAGGCTATAATCCGTTACAAAACTCTATTGATGTTAATTTAAAAGCCGAATTTGTTACAGCACATCACTTAGATAGTATTTCTCAAGCGACTATAAACAAGAAATTTGTTGAAGATGTGCGTTATGATAAAGACCTGGTATCTATTATGAATAGCAATGTAAAACGTATTAGCTTATGGGTTATAGTTATTAGCGCGTTATTTACTTTAATTGCAGTTCTACTTATTAATAGTTCCATTAGATTGGCAGTATACTCCAAGCGATTTATTATTAAAACAATGCAAATGGTTGGTGCTACAAAACAATTTATTAGACGTCCTTTTATATGGAAAAGTGTGCGCTTAGGAATAATAGGATCCATCTTAGCACTTTTTGGAATGGCAATAGTGCTTTATTACTTAAATCAAACTTTTCCAGAGTTAGAACTCTTAACCAATCCTGTATTAATAGCATCCTTGTTTGTTGGTATATTTGCTTTGGGTATTATTATTACGTGGATTAGCACATATTTTGCAACGCAACGTTTTTTGAATTTGAAGACAGATCAGTTGTATTATTAATTTAGTGAAAAGGCATTAGTAAAAAAGGCATAAGAAAAAAAATAAATTATCTTTGAAGATTGTAAGTACTTAGGGCACTGAATAGTCTTAAAAAATTGAATATAATTATGGGAGAACAAAAACGAAAACAAGATTCAAAGTCCAATTTTATCTTTGGGAAAAAGAACTATAAATTTATGTTTATTGGTTTAGCGTTTATAGCTCTTGGTTTTATTTTAATGTCTGGTGGAGGCAGTGACGATCCAAATGTTTTTAATCCCGAAATTTTCAATTTTAGACGCATTCGCTTAGCTCCAACCTTAGTACTCATAGGTTTTGGCATTCAGATTTACGCCATTTTATTGAACCC
>JAGLKH010000577.1 GCA_023141985.1 Flavobacteriaceae bacterium
TAGTTTCTAATATGTTTTTTGCGTAATTCATAAATATAATTTGCGATGCAAATTTAAGATGTTGATTTTTGTTTAGCCACTAATTCAAGAATATTTTTTATTTATTCTGAAAACTACAAACTGATAACTTTATATTGCGTTAGCGATTACTCATGCATACTATTTGTTCGAAATCGTGAATGCGTGACCTGAAAGGAAACGCCAAAAAGAATACTTATTCAAATCGTATGGCTTTTATAGGAGTGATTTTAGTAATTATATAAGATGGTACTAAAAGCATAATTAAGCACAATAAAAATGTCCCAATGTTTAAAGCAATAATGTAACTTAAATTAATATAAATCGGGACTTCGGTAACATAATACACACTTGGGTCTAAAGGAATTAGTTTAAATTGTTTTTGTATAAATAACAACGCTAATCCTATAAGATTTCCCCAAAATAAACCCAATACTATAAGATATGAAGCGTTATATAAAAATAATTTTCTTATACTCCAATTATTGCTTCCCAGAGCTTTTAAAATGCCTATCATTTGTGTACGTTCCAATATTAAGACCAATAATGCTGTAATCATGTTAATGCCAGCTACAAGGATCATAATTCCAATAATACCATAAATATTTTTATCGAAAATGCCAATCCATTCAAAAATGGTAGCATATTTTTGTGCAACTGTTTGTGTGTTAAACGTTGATGGTGTTTTTTGATAAATCTCTTTTCCTTTAACTTCCAGTTGATTGTAATCGTCTATAAAAACTTCGAAGTTTCCAATTTGGTCTTGTTTCCATCTATTTAAACGTTGTACATGTTTTATGTCTCCCAGAAAGTAAGTTTCGTCTAATTCCTGAAAACCGGAATTATAAACACCTACAATATTAAATTGTACAATTCTTGGTGGTCGACTTGCATCTTTATTCATGAAATACATTTGGAAACTATCTCCAACATTAAAATCTAATCTGTTGGCCAAATATTTTGAAATTAAAGCGTCGTTATTAATTTTTTCGGAATATTCAGGAAGCCTTCCCTCTATTAGAAACTCTACAAAATATTTCCAATCGAAATCTTGTCCAATACCTTTAAGAACAATACCTTCAAAATCAGTTTCTGTACGTATAATACCAAATTTTGTAGCTACTGCCTGAATATGAGAAACCCCTTCTACAGAAGTAAATTCAGGATAAAATTCTTGTTGTAAAGAAATTGGATTTTTAGATTCATCGGAAGCATTGCTGTCAAAATTAGAAATGGTTACATGGCCATTAAAGGCTACCGCTTTATCTCTAATTTTTTGCTGCAAGCCAATTCCTGTTGCAATGGCAATCATCATAACAATAATTCCGATAGCAATTGCAGCAATACCAATTTTTATTATTGGTGCCGAAATACTGCTTTTATAAGCTTTACTACCAATTATGCGCTTCGCTATAAAATATTCGTAATTCAAATTATATTAATGAGTTTTAAGATGCTCAAAAATACAGTTTTATTCCCGATAATTTTCGAGATTGTTTTGGTATTGATTTCTTGTAGAAGTAAATTGAAGAAGAAGTTAGATGTTAGATGTTGGAAGTTGGATGTCAAGAAATACTGCCTTTCCTATGTCCGCGTATCGCCTAAGCTTTGCCTCCTTCGCCGAAGTAGAAAAGCTAC
>JAGLKH010000578.1 GCA_023141985.1 Flavobacteriaceae bacterium
GTGAAAGGTTCAGCGGCTGTAGATAACTTTTACCTTTCAGAAGATAAAACCTACGCTTTGGTAAAAGATGGTGAAATACAAAATGCCTTTGCTCATGATATTCCAAAAGAAGTATTTGATGGCGCAAAACATTATATAGTAGCAGAGCCTGCTGCTCCTTTAATGTACGAATTGGAAATAACAGATGAAAATTATGGTAAAATTCCAAAATATTACATTGAATGTACAAAAGACAGAGCAATACCAATTGAAATACAGCGAGCAATGTATAAAGGAAATGTTGAAAAATCATATTCACTAAATTCAAGTCACACTCCTAATTTTTCGCAACCTGAAAATTTGGCTAATATTCTTTTAGAAATATTAGAATAAAAGGGCATAACATAGCGTATAAGTAATAGCTAAAAAAGTGCAAATTTTAAAGGTTTGTGCTTTTTTTGTTTTTTGTGCTATACTGAAAGGCAGTACTTTTAGCCGCCACTATTCATACACAAGCCGTTAAACGAACTTCTAAAATTTACTGTTATAATTATCTCACATTTATTTAATGCTTCCCAAAGGTCTTCACTCCTGCTTCAACAGCAATAGGTAAATAATTTTCTCTTGGGACAATGGGGCAAGAATACTTCTCGTTGTATGCACAATAAGGATTGTAGGCTTTATTAAAATCTATAATAATACTATTGTTATTTGGAATTCTTCCTTCAACATAACGCCCTCCTCCATAACTTGAATCTCCATTTGTATTGTCTAAAAAAGGTAAAAATAAATAATCTTCAAAACCTTCTTTTTCAAGTAAACCTAAGTCCTGGTAAATATTAAGTTGATACGTTTTTTTATTTAGCTGAAACTCAATTATTCCATATGTAACATACTCTGGAAGCCTGTCAGTCGTGGTTTTCATTTTAAAAGGTTTTGCTTCTGGTGTTCTTGTTAATGTTGCAGTTACAACAAAAGTAGAATCAAATATGAAGAAATCTAATCCTGTAAAACTTTTTCTGTCCTCCTCTTTTAAAGGAGAGGTTGTAGCATCTTTAAAATCGGCATTCATCTCACGCTGAAATTCGGTTTTACCTACAAGTGGTTGTTTATCTTGTGCACAACTCATTATAGACACTAAAATTAATAGAAATATAATTTTCTTCATTGAATTAGTTTTAATTCATTCCCTTGAAGAAGGGAATCTTTTTTCAATACAAAAATACAACTTAAAACTTTTTTGTTTAGTTTTGTTTATGCTGAATTAATTTCAGTAACATTCAAAACAAAATTATGAATAACAACGTCACTATTTATAGAAAGCAATACACCTCTAATAGAAAGAGTTGGACGCCTTATATATTGTGATGATATGAATATAAAATATTACAATACGTAAAAGTCCAACTATTAAGTTGGACTTTTTATTTTAGTAAAACAATGAATTAAATTAATTGTTTTACTATCCTGACGAATGTCAGGATCTCATGAATGAAACGAAAATGTAGAATGAGATTTCCGTCTTCACGGAAATGGAAAAATAAATTTTTCAATGAAAACACTTTTTAAAAATTATATAAATACATTTAGAGGACTCTCACAAGAAGTCTGGTGGCTGGCACTAATAACACTTATTAATAGAGCCGGTACCATGGTAATTCCTTTCCTATCACTATATCTTACAAAAGATTTAGATTTTAGTTTAAGTAATGTTGGATGGATTATGACTGCTTTTGGATTAGGATCTGCAGGAGGATCTTGGCTTGGTGGCAAACTAACAGATAAAATTGGTTTTTATAAAATTATGGTATATAGTTTAATAGCTACAGGATTTTTATTTGTTGGTTTACAGTATCTAAAAACTTTCGAAAGCCTCTGTTTAGGAATATTTTTAGTGATGCTGGTCGCAGATACGTTTAGGCCAGCAATGTTTGTAGCATTAAGTGCTTACAGCAAACCAGAAAACAAAACACGCTCTGTTACACTAATACGTTTAGCAATAAATTTAGGATTCTCTGCCGGGCCAGCCATTGGTGGTTTAATAATAACCTCTATAGGATATGGAGGATTGTTTTGGATTGATGGTATTACCTGTTTATTGGCAGGATTATTATTACTGAAAGTGCTACATCCAAAAAAATCAAAAACATTAGATGAAGTAAAAACAGAAAACCCAAAATCGGCTTATAAAGATAGGTCGTATTGGATATTTTTAATAAGTATGGCCTTATTCGGAATTGTATTTTTACAGTATTTCTCTACAATACCATTATATTATAAGGATGTACATATGTTAACGGAATTTGAAATTGGTTTATTATTAGGAATGAATGGGTTTTTAATATTCGTTTTTGAAATGCCCCTGGTAAAATGGTTAGAAAACTCAGTTTACACCATGACTGGACTTATACTCTTTGGAGCCATACTTACAGCATTAAGTTTTGCCGTTCTTAATACAACAACTTGGGCAGGTATTGTTATTGTTGGAATGCTTTTAATGACCATTGGCGAAATGGTTGCATTCCCATTCTCTAATGCTTTTGCACTAAAACGTGCTGCTCGTGGCAATCAAGGAGAATATATGGCGCTCTATAGTATAGCATTTTCTGTTTCTCATATTTTTGGTCATAATTCCGGCATGCAACTCGTGGATAAATTTGGCTTTGATTTTACATGGAATATTATGATTGTACTTATGGTAATATGTGTAGTATTACTCATATTCTTAAAACGTCGCTTAAAAATTAAAACCGATTGATTATGAATTTAAACCAAATAACAATTCCATCTTTAGATTTAGAAAAGTCAGTTGTATTCTATAAAACATTAGGATTGCATCTTATTGTAGATGCACTCCCGAGATATGCTCGCTTTGAATGTCCTGATGGAGAAAGTACTTTTTCTATTCATAAAGTAGATGAGTTACCAAAAGGTAATGGTATCACTATTTATTTTGAAGATGACAATTTGGATAAATTGGTTTCCATTCTTAAACAAAAAGGCATTACCTTTAGTCAGTTACCAAAAGATAAATCTTGGTTATGGCGAGA